>CALMFJ010000091.1 GCA_937862865.1 uncultured Pseudomonadota bacterium
GTTACATGACGATCAAGGCAAAGAACCAGGGGGACATCCAGGGGGACTGCACGCAACAGGGGCGCGAGAACACGATCCTTTGCTATGCCCTGGACCACACGGTCGAGATCCCGAGGGACCCGCACACGGGCCTCGCGACCGGGCAGCGCATTCACAAGCCGCTCAGGGTAAGCACGCACGTGGGCAAGCACACGCCCAAGATCTTTCAGGCATGCTGCACCGGCGAGCACATGGATGTCGAGCTTCAGCAGTACAGGATCAACGAAAAAGGGCAGGAAGAGAAATATTTCACTGTCAAGCTCCAGGACGCCATCATCGTCGAGTCCCGCGAATGGTTCCCGGAGACGTTCGTCGAAGAGAACAAGCCGTACAAACACATGGAAGATATCCTTTTCACCTACGAGACCATCATCTGGACATACGTGCCGGACGGTATCGAGGCCCAGGATTCCTGGAAAAAACCCGTTTCCGCATAAGGAAACGGCCAACCCGTTTACGACATCAAGGAGTGATTTACAATGGCAATGACCTGCTACATGACGATAAAAGCAAAAAGCCAGGGGGACATCCAGGGGGACTGCACGCAGCAGGGGCGCGAGAACACGATCCTTTGCTATGCCCTGGACCACACGGTGGAAATACCGAGGGACACCCATTCGGGTCTGGCGACCGGGCAGCGCATTCACAAGCCCTTACAGGTAGTCACAAATATCGGCAAGCACACGCCCAAGATCTTTCAGGCATGCTGCACCGGCGAACACATGGATGTCGAGCTTCAGCAGTACAGGATCAACGAAAAAGGGCAGGAAGAGAAATATTTCACTGTCAAGCTCCAGGACGCCATCATCGTTCAATCCCGCGAATGGTACCCGGAGACGTTCGTCGAAGAGAACAGGCCTTACAAACATATGCAGGACATTCTCTTCACGTACGAGACGATCATCTGGACATATGTGCCGGACGGCATCGAGGCCGAGGATTCCTGGAAAAAACCGATCAGTGCCTGATCGAAAAGAGATCACCGGAATTCCATTGACAAGGATTTCAAGGCGGCAGGGGCTGGCCAGGTTCCGGTCCCTGCTTATATGCTTCATTGACCCTGTATAGAAACCTATGTATGAAGAGCGACTGACCCAGAGGATCCGGAACCTTGAACGAAAAGACAGCGTAAGGGCCGTCGACGACCTCTCGTATATCGTAAACTCAATTATCAATCACCTGCAAAGGGTCCTGAACGCGCGCCAGGGGAGCGTTCCCATTGCAGAAGACTACGGCATGCCTGATTTCACCAATTACCAGGGGCTCGGCATTGACGAACAGGCAAAGGGGATCTCCGACGTCATACGGAACATGATCCTGAAATACGAGCCTCGGCTGCACGGGGCCCAGGTGATCTATGAGCCGGATAAGAACGACCTCCTGTCCCTGCGCTTCAAACTCCAGACAGAGATCATCCATGGAAGGGACGAAAGGTCCGTCGTCGAGCTTGAAACGGTTATAAGCTCCGAGGGAAAGGTGCGGGTCGAAAAATAGCATGACGAGAGGGGCCATTGTTTAACAAGTATTACCAGCAGGAGCTGCAGAACCTTCGGGAGCTTGCCGCCGAGTTTTCGAAGACGCACCCGATAGCCGCACCGATGCTGAGCGGGCCGAAGCCCGACCCCGACGTCGAGCGGCTCCTCGAAGGCGTGGCCTTTCTCAACGGCCTTCTCCAGCAAAAACTGGACGACGAGTTCCCCCAGCTCATTCACAGCCTCATGGACGTGATCTTTCCGCATTATATGAAACCGATCCCGTCGCTTTCCATCGTCAGCTTCAGGCCGAAACCCGGGCTGATCGAGAGTATCACCGTCCCGGCGGGGACGTCGCTCAACTCGATACCGGTCGACGGCACACCGTGCACGTTCAGGACATGTTTCGACGTCGAGGCCCATCCCCTGCGCGTCGTTTCGCTCGATACGCGGTCAAAGAGCACGGGGCAGCCCGAATCCATGAAGCTGACCATGGAGCTCGCGGGGCCCGGCCTCGACAGGTGGGACCCGAAGGGCGTGTCGTTCCTCACCGGCGGCACGTATTCGCAGGGGGCCGACGTGTTCGCGCTGCTCACCCGGTACCTCAGGCGGATCGTCCTGCGTCCCTTAGAGGGCGGCAGTGAATGCGTGCTTCCCCCGGAGTGCATCCTGCCCACGGGTTTTGAGCCGAACAATTCTCTCTTCCCGTTCCCGGCACAGTCATTTTACGGGTACCGGCTTCTCCAGGAATATTTCATCATGCCGTCCAAGTTCCTGTTCCTTAACCTTACCGGCTGGGAAAGGTGGCGCGACCGCGGGGGCGGGTCGCGGTTCGATGTTATCTTCGAGTTTGAGCCGTCGCCCATCCATTTTCCCCCCGTAAAGGCGGACAACTTCGTTCTCTTCTGCACCCCGGCCATCAACCTTTTCCCCATGGAGGCCGAGCCCGTCCTCCTCGACCACCGCGAAGGCAGGATACGCGTGAGGCCCGCAGCGAAAGAGCACACCCACTACCAGGTCTACGATGTCACCGAAGTGGTCGGATACAGCCGGGGCAGTGTTGAAAAAACGACATACCTTCCCCTTGATCTTTTCAGGACGCTTGAATCCGCCGAAGCGACCTACCAGATGATGCGCTACAGGTCGCCTGTCGACGACTCTCTGGACGTGTTTCTCACGTTCCCCTACGACACGAAAGGGCCGGAGCTGAAGGCCCAGACGTTGTCGATATCGATCATGTGCACGAACGGCCAGCTTCCCGAAAAACTGCAGTTCGGCGATATACGCGTGGAGACGTCCGATTCGCCGGCACTCCTGACATTCGGGAACGTGATCCCCCCGAGCTACTACATCGAACCGCCCCACGGCCGCAATGTCCTGTGGAAATTCCTCTCGCACCTCACGCTCAACTTCCTGTCCATTGCAAACGCCGGGAACCTGAAGGAGCTCCTTACCCTGTACGTGCTCGAAGAAGGCAGGGACAGGACCCGGATATCGGCAAACTTGAGGGAGATCGAGGGGATAACCAACCTCTCGCTCACCCCCGTGCGCCGCCTTGTCCGGGGCAACATGGCGCAGGGCCAGCGCATCGAGCTTTCCGCCAACAGGGAATATTTCGCAAGCGTCGGAAATCTTCTCCTCTTTACCAGCGTCCTCGACCATTTCTTCGGCGCGTACAGCGCGATGCACAGCTTCACGCACATGAACCTGAAAGAGATCACGACGGGCGAGGCCTTTACCTGGCCCCACCGGATGGGGACGCGATGCCTGGCATAGCAGAAGACCTCCTCAAGAACAGTTCCGCGTACTCGTTCACCCAGGCGATCAGGCTCCTTCTCTATTACATACATGCGGGGGGCGATCAATACGACGGGGTCATGCGCCGCAAGATACGCGTCCATCCCCATCTTTCGCTTGATTTTCCCGGGACCGACATTGTTTCCATAGAGCAAAAGGCAACCGATCCGGACAAGTATTTCATAACCGCGACCTTCCTCGGGCTCTACGGGGCATCCTCACCCCTGCCCACTTTCTACACCGAGGACCTTCTCGACGAAGCGTCCGAAGACAAGAGCATTTCCCGGGATTTTATCGATATCATAAACTCCCCCGCATACGTGCTTTTTTTCAAATGCTGGGCAAAGTACAGTTTCCTTTATAACCTCGTCGAAAGCCGCCGTGATGACATGCTCGACAGGCTTTTCTGCCTTCTCGGGTTCGGCACGGAGAAAATACGGCAAAGCGTTTCCCACCCGTTACGGCTCCTGCGCTATATCGGGCTTGCGACACAGATGCCCCGCTCCGCGGAAGGCCTGCGCGCACTGATCAGCGATGCCATTTCGGAGCCCTCGGTGGCTATAGAACAATGCATCCCCGCAATGGTCGAGATACCGCACGATCAGCGATGTATTCTCGGCAGAAGGGGGCATTGCCTCGGAGAAGACGCATCGATCGGTTCATTCGTATCGGACTCCACCGGAAAGTTCCGCATACATGCGGGGCCGCTCCCTGAGAAAAAATTTCAGGAACTGCTGCCGGATGGGGCCCCTTTTACGCTTATCGGCAGATTTGCTGAATATTATCTCGACCAGCCCCTCGACTGGGACATGGAGATCGAGGTGAACGAAGCGGAGATCCGTCCGGTCAACCTGGGTGACACCGGGGTCTGCCGGCTGGGATGGAATACATGGCTTGGAAGTGATTCGGCGTATCCCGAAAATCGGGTCAGGCTCGAGGCAGTACATTAAAGAAGGAGATCCCTATGCTGACGGTGGATATCAAATCGCTTTTGATGCGGCTCAATGATTACAGCGCGGCGGCAATGCAGGCAGCTGCCGGCCTGTGCGTCTCGAGGACCCACTACGAGATAACCATAGAACATTTTATAGCAAAGCTTTTCGACAACCCGAACAGCGATTGGCCGCTTGCGTTCGCGCGGCTCAAGATCGACGCGGCAAAGGTCGTCCGGGCCATCGAGGCGACGCTGGAGGACTTCAAGACCGGCAACGCCGCCAAGCCCGTTTTTTCGCCGCTCCTCCTCGAACTGATACAGGACGCCTGGCTCATCTCTTCGATCGACCTCGAGGAGAAAAAGGTCCGTTCCGGCGCGATACTGCTCGCTTTCCTGTCAAAGCCGACCTTTTTCGCATCCGGCAGGTATTCGGACCTTATCAAGTCGATCAGCCGCGATGCGCTTGCCAACGATTTCTGGACGATCACCAAGGGCTCGATCGAGATAGACAGAACACAGGTCAAGGAAGCCGCCGCCGATGAACCCGCCGGCAAGGAAGGCGGCACCTTCATCGATAAATACTGCACCGATTTCACGGACAAGGCGGCGCGCGGCGAGATCGACCCCGTCTTTGGAAGGGATTCCGAGATACGCCAGATGATCGATATCCTCGGGAGAAGGAGAAAGAACAACCCGATTTGCGTTGGCGAACCGGGCGTCGGCAAAACGGCTGTCGTCGAAGGCATGGCCCTGAGGATCACAGAGGGTGACGTCCCCGATATGCTCAAGAATGTCTGCCTTATCGGGCTCGACATGGGGCTTCTCGAAGCGGGCGCCGGCGTCAAGGGCGAGTTCGAGAACCGTCTGAAGGGCGTCATCAACGATATCAAGGCCTCCGAGAGGCCGATCATCCTGTTCATAGACGAGGCCCACACGCTTATCGGCGCCGGGGGAAGCGCCGGCGGGTCGGACGCAGCCAATCTCCTCAAACCTGCGCTGGCACGCGGGGAGTTGCGCACGATCGCGGCGACCACCTGGACCGAATACAAGAAGTACTTCGAAAAAGACCCTGCGCTTGCCCGGCGCTTCCAGCTTGTGAAGCTCGATGAGCCGGCGGTCGATTCCACCGTCCTCATGCTGCGGGGCCTCAAAGGCAGTTACGAAAAGGCGCACAAAGTGGTCGTGCGGGACGATGCGGCGGTTGCCGCGGCAGAGCTTTCCGACCGTTACATAACGGGACGTTTCCTGCCGGATAAGGCGATCGACCTTCTCGATACGAGCTGCGCCCGCGTCAAGATCAACCTGACCTCGAAACCTGCACGTCTCGAGGACCTCGAGCGGTCCGTCCAGGCGTGCGACCGGGAGATATCCGCACTCGACCGTGACAGGGACAACAAGGTCGCGGTTGATGAGGAGGCATACCAGGAGGTTGTTGCAAAAAAAGAAGGCCTCATCAAAGAAGCGGATGCCTTGAGGGACCTCTGGCTTAAGGAGAAGGAGGCCGCGGCAAAGGTCGTCGAGATACGCGAAAGGATAAACGCCGCCGCGAAAGGCGACGGGGAGCGCGACGAGCTCTTCAAACAGCTGGACGAGGCAGTGGCGGCGCTCAAGGCGGTCCAGGGGGACACCCCTAACATCCAGATCGAGGTCGACCCGGATGTCGTTGCCCAGGTTGTATCGGACTGGACCGGCATCCCGCTCGGCAAGGTGCTCAAGGACGAGGCCAGGACGATCATCGAGCTTGAGGACCGGCTGAAGGAGAGGATAAAGGGCCAGGAATTCGCGATGGCGACGCTCGCCGAGGCGATCCGCGCCTCCAAGGCCGGGATCAAGAACCCGAGCCAGCCGATGGGCGTCTTTCTCTTCGTCGGGCCGAGCGGCGTCGGGAAGACGGAAACGGGCCTTGTCCTCGCCGACCTGCTCTTCGGCAGCGAACGGCACGTGGTCACGATCAACATGAGCGAGTTCCAGGAAGGCCACACGGTGAGCCGCCTCATCGGGTCGCCGCCCGGCTATGTCGGCTACGGGGAAGGCGGCATGCTGACCGAGGCCGTGCGCCAGAAACCGTATTGTGTCGTTCTGCTCGACGAGTGCGAAAAGGCCCACACGGACGTCATGAACCTCTTCTACCAGGTCTTCGACAAGGGAATGCTGACCGACGGCGAAGGGAAAGAGATAAACTTCCGCAACACCATAATCATTTTGACAAGCAACCTGGCCTCGGACGTCATCCACGAAATGACATCCGCGGATGACCGGCCGGCTGCCGATGTCCTGACGGGCGCGATACGCCCGATACTCTCCGCCCATTTCAAGCCCGCACTCCTCGCGCGCATGTCGATCGTCCCCTACTTCGACCTCGGCAAGGATGCGATGCGGATGATCGTCGAGCTGAAACTCGCAAAGGTGGCGGACACCCTCATGGCCAACAACCGGATGCGCATGTCGTACACCCCGGCCGTGGCCGACCAGATAGCGGCACGCTGTACCGAGGTCGAGACCGGCGCCCGCAACATCGAGTACATATTGAGCGGGAACATACTTCCCCGTCTGGCCCAGGAGATACTCGGCCATATGAGCGAGGGCGGGATGCCCGCCACCGTCGACCTCAATGTGGACGACACGGGGTCGTTCACGTTTGAGTTCGGTCAATAGCATTTGAGAAGCAAGCCGGACAGGAGGATTCCTCGTGGACATACCCCATAAGCCTTTTACGATCATAGCCGTGGGGTCTTTCGCCCCGGTCGGGGAAGGGCCGCAGCCCGTGAAGATCATCCCGGTTGATACGGCGAACGAAGCCCTGTCCGCCCTTTCTCCGGCGGTATGGGTTCCGGTTGCAAAGGAAATATGCCCGGCGGGCGGCGTCGGGATATCCCCCGAAAAGATGAAAGACCTCACGCCGCAGGGCCTCATGGGATCGGTCGGATACCTGAAGGACTTGAGCGATGCGCGCGAGCTCATCACGAGGTCCGCAGGGATACCGGCGGAGAACATCGCCGCGGCGGTCAGGGAAAAGTGGCCCGGACTGCCCCTTGAGCTGGCGGCAGATACGTCAGGAACAAGGTCGCATGAGGCAAACACGGTCGACAATATCCTGTCGATGGTCGCCGCACAAGGACGACCGAGCGCCACAAATCATGGGAGAACGGGAGAATCCGCCTCATGGACAGCCGAGATTGACAGGCTCGCTGCCGGTGTGATGACGGCGGTCTTCTCGGACCCGTCATTCAGGGAACTCGAGGCTGCCTGGCGCGGGATCGAGCTCATCACGAAACAGGGGCCCGCCGGCGGTACAAAGGACGCACGCCTCGCGATCGTCAATACGCCCCGGGACGGTCTCACCGACACCCTTCGCCGGCTGGGGGAGATCTGCGAGAATGACCCGCCGGACCTTGTCCTCATCGATTTTCTCTTCGACAATTCCCCTGTGAGCATGGAATTGTTCGAAGGGGCGGCATCCTTCGCCCAGGACCTTATCGTCCCCACGGTGGTCAACGCTTCCGCCGGCTTTCTCGGGCTCAAAGACTGGAGCGAGATCGACCGGCTGCCGATGATCGCGCATTACGTGGAAGACAACCCCGTGTACGCAAAATGGTTGAGGTTCCGCAAAGACCCGCGCGCGAACTGGCTTACGGCGGCCTGCAATGACCTGTGCGCCCGCCCGTCCTATGGAAAAGACTCCGGCGTCCGCGGTGTCGTTTTCGAAGAGGCGGCCGTATCGTGGATACACCCTGTTTTCGCGGTCGGTGCGCTCGCCGCACAAAGCGTTGCCCTGTGCGGTTTTGCCTCGCGCCTTGTCGACGCACAGAATGTCCGTCTCGAAGGGCTCGCGCTTTATGTCTTCGAGAACGGGGTAGAGGCCTCCACCGGGGCCGTGTTCAGTGTCGACCGGTTAAGACAGCTCGGGGACATCGGCCTTACCCCGCTTGCCGGCGCGGCGATGAAGGACATTGCTTTCCTGCCCGCCGCCCGCGTCATATCGGGAGAGTCGCTGCCCTTCCAGATGTTCTTTTCCCGCATAACCGGATTTCTCATCCGCCTGCGCGAAGAGAACGGGGCGTCCATCCCGGACGACGATGCGGCGTCCTGGCTCACCCGGGCGCTTGAGCCATTTTTCCGCCCGTCGGGAGGCCATGCACCGGGGGACCTGTCGGTCACCGCGTCGATGAAGGACGGAAGGCTCATCTTCGCAATAAGCCTTACGCCTCCGGCGACGATCGTAAGCGGCACAAGGAGGATATCATTTACATTCGCCTGGTAGCATGCGTTGCCGTCTGCGTGGCCCTTGCCGTATCGGGCTGCGGCGGCGGCTCAAAGACGAAAAAGGAACCGGCGGCCCCACGGGACCTCAAGAGGGATTACCGCGAGCATGACCACATCAAAAAGGTCAAGCCCGGCATATTCCCCGCCGACGACGCATCCTGGGTGGATGTCGACGGCACGACGCGCCGGAAAGTGTTTTTCAATGACCGGCTTACGGTGGAGATCGTCGAATCGCAGAAGTCGGGTTTGACCGGGAATATCACGACGGGCCACCGGTTCAATGATATTGTCGGGTACATTGTGGCCGGCAGCGCCATGGTGACTGTCGGCAAGGAGACGAAGCAGATCTCCGCGGGCGGCGCGTTCGTCGTTCCCTCGAATGTGCCGTACGGGGTGATACCCGCGTCGGACAAGACCACAATTGTCTACACATATACCCCGCCCCGCGAAGACCTGCGCCCGACCGCCCCCGCGGTCCGGCGCTTCCCCGACAACGAGGTAAAAAGCATCGTTTATAAATGGTTCGCCCTGTTCGATGAAAAGGCGAACGTCGCCGATTTCCTCATGCATCTGGCCGAAACAGGCCTTTCGGTGGAGATGGCGGACAAGAAAAAGATCAATTCCTGGGCGCAATTCCAGGAATGGTACGCGAGATGGGCAAGCCAGGTCGAGTCCTTCACGAGCGCGGTCGATTCCGTCGCGGTCGGTTTTGACGACAACACCGGCCGTTACAGGGCGGAGGCGACCGTCCGTTCGACGACAAAGACCCGTTCGGGCAAGAAGCTCACCGGCAAATGCCGGGTCACCATGGAACTCGTCGATACGAACTGGGGCGATGCGCCGAAGATAGTCACGTACAGGGAAACGGAGATAAAGTAACGGGTCTCAATGAACTACCTCACCACCACAAAGTTCTCCTTCTTCTCGGACGCCCTGGCACCCG
>CALMFJ010000092.1 GCA_937862865.1 uncultured Pseudomonadota bacterium
CTGTTCAGAATGACAATAGTAACAAACTGCAAGAAAAACAAAGCCTTGGGTCCCGAACACCCCGAGGGTGCCCGGCGCCGGGATGACGGTGAGAGTGTTAAGCCGGCACCCGGGATACCGCCGCTTTGGATGCTGTCAAAGAATTTCTACACAACAGCCCGGCGCGCCGGATCGGCCGTAAACTCCCGGCCCGGCCGGGCATTTGGAACGGACAATTATGTATTTTGAGACATAAAAAGGAACAAAATTGTTCAATGTCCGTGTTCTCTTTTGTGTGCGTTTGCGGGACCGAATTGCTTGAACTCCGAAAATACCCCTCATTTTGCCGCGAAAAACCCGTTTTTGCAGGTCAGGCCCCATTGGCATCTCTTTTGCTATTATAGAGGGCATGAGTTACTACTGCAGCCATCGACAGCGTTACTAAATGGATAGGTAAATATGAGACTTTCAGAGAAATTCAAGCAAACCGCACCGGACGTCAGGATAATCGAACAAGAGGAAAAAAAGGAAATGTACAGTCATGATATCGGGGACGTCCCCACGATCATGACGAACAGCCTTTTCAAGGTCCAGCCGGACTTTGTCGTCCAGCCGAAGACCGTGGACGAGATAAAGCAGGTCCTCGCGTTCGCCAATGAGAACAGGGTCCCGGTCATACCGCGGGGCGCGGCGTCCTGGGGTTTCGGCGGGGTCATCCCGACCAATTCCGGCATCGTCGTCGACCTGTCCCCGTTCCGGAAGGTCCTGTACCTCAACAGGGGCCAGAAAACGGTCACCGTCGAGGCGGGCGCCCGCTGGGCCGATATCGATATCCTTGCCAAGAAGGAAGGGCTGTGCCTGATGACGTACCCTTCCAGCAAGTTCTCGACGGTCGGCGGCTGGATCGCCACGGGCGGCTACGGGATAAACAGCCTCCGGTACGGCCACCTGTCGGCCCAGATCGTGTCGATGACGGTCGTGACAGCGCTCGGGGAAGCGAAGAAGCTCACGCCTACCGATCCTGAATTTGCGTACTACGTTTCCACAGAAGGCCTTTTCGGCATCATCGTCGAGGTCAACCTGAAACTGCGCGACGTGCCGGATGCGTCCTGCCCGCACCTCTTTTATTTCGGGACCGACACGGATGCCTTTGCGTTTATCGAAAAATTCATGGCTTCCGGGCAGGCCGACAGGCTTCGCCCGAACGTGATAAGGTTCCTCGACGCAAATCACCTGGACGATATCAATAAGATCATGCATCTTCAGGAATTCAAGAAAAGCCCGGCCGTTCTCATCGAGTTCGGCAGCACCGTGGACGACGCGGCGTTCATGAAGCTCGTCCGGGAAAACTTTGAGGTCGAAGAGGCCCCGAAATACGTGGCGAGCTATCTCTGGAACGAGCGCCTCTTCGGGATGAAGACGAAGCGGCTCGGCCCCACGATCCTGGCGAGCGAGAACATCATCCCGATCGGCTCCGCAGCGAAATTCATCGAAAGGGCGAAAAAGCTCGGGTCTCATTTCGGCGTTGAGATATTTGTGGATTCGTATATACTCGATGCAAAAAAAGCGCTCATCATGACGAACTTCCTGTGCGATTCGCGCAAGTTCAAGTACTATATAGATCTGCCCCTCACGATGATCCTGACGAAGGCGGCCGTCGCCAGCGGTGCGGAACCTTACGGCCTCGGCATCTGGAACGCGGGGTTTATCAATTACCTCTACAGCGGCAAACAGAAGAAAGAATTACAGGCCTACAAGACCAGGGTCGACCCGAACAGCATCATGAACCCCGGCAAGTTCTTCCGGGTCAAGTCAATTTTGTTCAACCCGTTCATCCTGAATTTCGGGGTCGGCACGCTCAGCTTTTTCTCGCCTGTTCTCGGGAAGCTGGCAACCGCTTTCTTCGGTAAGGTGAAAAAGGTTGACGACCTCGATTTCGAGCTGATGACCCACGCCTGCGCGAAGTGCGGGAACTGCATCGCTGTTTGCCCGGCATATCTCGTGACCGGCAATGAAGAAATGACAGCCAAGGGAAAGATAGCGCTGGCAAAGAAGCTGATCGAGGGCAAACCGATAACGAAAGAGGAGGCGGAAAAGGTCTTCATGTGCATGCATTGCCGGGCATGTGAGGAGATCTGCCAGACGAACCTCGAGCTCATGAACCTCTGGGACGCCCTGGAAAAAAGGATAGAAGCTATTACCGGCGGGCGGCCGGCGGAGAAGATCGACGAGTTCATCAAGAAGGTCGACGCGAGCTCGGATTACTGGGAAATGGTCGAAAGGAACAATTGAAAATACATAAGGTCGGGAACGGACATGCCAAAAAAATATCACATCGAGACAAAGATCACACCCCTCGAACTGGATTTCATTTATAAGTTCAGGATAGAACGGGGGGAGAACTGCATCAATTGCGGAAAGTGCACGAAGGTTTGCATCTATGAGGTGCACAGGCGCGGGCGTGACGGCGATCCCCGCAAGATGGCGCAGCCGGGCACGGTGAGCTGCCGCAACTGCTTCCGGTGCATCCAGGAGTGCCCCCGCGGCGCGCTCGAGAAGTCCCTCGACCGGGACTTCCTCAACATCGGCGGGTCCTACTGGAAGCCGGACATGTTCGTAACCCTCTGGAAGCAGGCGGAGGACGGCAAGGTGCCGGTCACCGGTGCCGGTTACCGCGGCCCGTTCACGGGGCCCGGGTTCGACGGGATGTGGACGGACATGTCCGAGATCGTCCGCCCGACACGCGACGGCATCCATGGCAGGGAGTATATCAGCACGTCCGTTGAACTGGGCAGGAAACTCAACCACCTCGTTTTTGACGAGAATGCGCAGCTGGTGTCGAAGACGCACCCGACGGTCGACATCCCCATACCCATCGTTTTCGACTTCGTGCACGAAAAGCTGGCCCCCAACGTGAAGGCCGGTATCGTCAAGGCGGCGGCAAAATTGAACACGTTCGTCGTACTGTCGGCAAACGACATCACGCCCGACATGAAAGGCGACATAAAGAACATCATTCCCGTTGTACCGTATAAGGACATCGACGCGAACCAGGACCTTGTCCGGTCGGTCAGGGCCGTGGCCTTCGAGCATGACGGGGAGCTCGAAAAATCGCTCCCGGCTGTTATAGAAAAGGTCAAGAAACTCGGAAATGTCCTGACGATCGTCCGTATCCCCGCGACACGCTCCGTGGAGGATACGGTCCTTAAGCTTGCACAGACCGGCGCGGAGATCATACACGTAATCGCCGACTACCGTGGTACGGAGATAAACACGGCCGGCGGAGAAAAACCCCTTCTTTCACGTGATGTGATCCGCGCCGTCCATCTCAAACTCGTCGACGAAAGGGTCCGCGATGAAGTGACCATACTTTTCTCGGGCGGGATCGCGATGGCGGAGCATGTGCCCAAGGCGATGATATGCGGCGCGGACCTTACGGCCATCGATATTCCCCTCCTGATCGCGATCGGTACGAGGCTGTACGAAGAGCCGGAAAAGATCCTTGTCTTTGCCGAAGGGGTCGAGTCCCTGAGCGTGAACACGGTGACACAGAGGATGGTCAACCTGATGGGGGCCTGGCACTCCCAGCTTCTCGAGGTCATGGGCGCCATGGGGATCCGCGAGGCGCGGCGCCTGCGCGGGGAGACGGGCAGGGCCATCTTTTATGAAGAGATAGATGCCGATACATTCGGAAAATTATTTAAAAAAAGTGAGACGGTAAGCCTATGAAACCATCAACCGTACAGATCAAACCCATGCCGTCCCGGTTCAAACACCAGGTGCCGAAGTACAAGGTGACGCGGTCGAACGCGTGCATCAACTGCAGCACATGCGCAAAGTCATGCCCGTACGGGGTCCATGAAAGGCTCGAGGGCCACAACAAGGTGCGCCCCCCGATCGATTACAGGTGCATCGGCTTTGAATGCGCGAAGAACGATTTCTACTGCGTCGACAAATGCCCGCGGAACGCCCTTTCCGTTTCGCTCAACCCGATGTACGAGACGCTGGGCGATTACCGCTGGACCGCGGACATGATCACGGGAACGTGGATCATGGCGGAGACGGGGTACCCCCCGGAACGCACCGACCTTGAATATAACGTGGGCAATTCGGGCGGGGGTTTTGACAAGCTCCGGCTCAAACTCCCGGCGGGCCGCCCAAAGATCGACAGGTTCGAGGTATCCACCGAGATACCGCTCAACAGGCGTAACGACGGCCGTGCCGATATCGTGATATCGACGCCCGTCTACGGGGGCGGAATGTCGTTCGGCTCGGTGAGCCTCGCCACGATGGTCTCCAAGGCGCACAACGCCGCGATCTGGAACACGTTCACGTGCACGGGCGAAGGCGGCTATCCCGAGATGCTCAAACCCTATGACGACCATGTCATAACGCAGGTGGCGACCGGGCTCTTCGGCGTGCGCGAAGAGACGATACAGCGCGTCAACATCGTTGAGTTCAAATATGCCCAGGGCGCAAAACCGGGCCTCGGCGGGCACCTGCTCGGCGAGAAGAACACCGAGAGCGTCGCCCGGATGCGCGAGGCGGTGAAGGGCTCGCCGCTCTTTTCCCCCTTCCCGTTCCACAGCGTCTATTCGATCGAAGACCACAAGAAGCACATCGACTGGATCAAGGAGATCAACCCGAAGGCCCTCATATCGGTCAAGGTTTCGACCCCGAACGACGTGGACATGGTCGCTGTCGGTTCCTACTACGCCGGCGCCCATATCATCCACATCGACGGCGGGTACGGCGGCACGGGCGCGGCGCCGGACATCGCGAAGAAGAACATCGCGATGCCGATCGAGTACGCGATCACGAAGGTCCACAATTTCCTGAAAGAGGAAGGTGTGCGTGATCAGATGACACTCATTGCATCGGGAGGCGTCAGGTCTGCCCACGACCTCGCGAAAGCAATTTGCCTCGGTGCGGACGGCTGCGTCATCGGCACCGCCGAAATGGTCTCCCTGGAATGCGTCCGGTGCGGGAATTGCGAATCCGGGCGCGGGTGCGCGCGGGGCATCGCGTCGACGGACTCGGTCCTTGCCGACCTCTTCAACGAGGAATGGGCGACCCAGCGGCTCACAAACATGTACCATGCCTGGAATGTCCAGCTCGTGGAGATATTGCAGAAGTTCGGGATGAGGAGCGTGCGCGAGCTTGTCGGGCGCACCGACCTTTTGGAACACATAGACTACAGCAAATAAACGGGGTAACGCCAATGACGGACAATGCCGAAAAAATATTACGTTCACGGGCCGGGATATTAGCTGAGGTACCCGCGCTTGCGCCCAATACGGAAGAAGAGGGCGGGTGCGGTGTCACCGGTTTTATCAGTTCTATCCCCGTGACGGGAAAGAACATCTTCGAGCCCTCGGTGCAGATGCATAACAGGGGCAACGGAAAGGGAGGCGGGATCGGTGCTGTCGGTTTCGTCCCCGAGGCCATGGGTGTGTCGCAGCAGGTCCTTCGGGACGACTACATGCTCCACATCGCCCTTCTCGACCCGTCCGTGCGCGGCGAGATAGAGAGCGCGTTCATCAAGCCGTACTTCACGGTGGACAAGGAAGAGAAGCTCGATACCATCGACGACCACCGCGCGATCGGGCTCGATGTGAAGCCGCCCGATATCGTGCGGTACTTCGTGCGGGTCAAAGACGACGTTCTCGACCCCTTCATCGAGAAGAACGGTTTTTCGGCACTCGACCGCCGTGATGCCGAGGACGAGTTTGTCTACCAGAACAGCTTCAGGATAAACACGCAGTATTACGCGTCGCTCGGCGAGAAGAAGGCGTTCGTCATGTCCCACGGCAGGAACATGATGATCCTGAAGATAGTCGGTTACGCAGAAAATGTTGTCAGATATTACAAGCTCGACGATTTCAAGGCGCACGCATGGCTCGCGCACCAGCGCTACCCCACGCGCGGGCGTGTCTGGCATCCCGGCGGGTGCCACCCTTTCAGCGCCCTCAACGAGGCCCTGGTGCACAACGGCGACTTCGCGAACTATCAGTCCGTGAACGAATACCTGAAGCAGCGCAACTACTTTCCCCTGTTCCTGACGGACACGGAAGAGGCGGCGCTTCTTCTCGACCTGTGGAGCAGGGTCTACAAATACCCCCTCGAGTACCTCATCGAGGCGATGGCGCCGACGTCGGAGATGGACTTCGACATGCTGCCCGCCGACAAGCAGGCGCTGTACAAGGCCATCCAGACCCACCACGTCAACGCCTCGCCTGACGGGCCGTGGTTCTTCATCATCGCGCGCAACGACGTCAGGAACGGCCAGTTCCAGCTGATAGGCATCACGGACACCGCGATGCTCCGCCCGCAGGTCTTTGCCCTGCAGGAGGGCGACGTTCAGATAGGCCTCATATGCTCGGAGAAACAGGCGATCGACGCGACGCTGATCTCGCTCGAACGCGAGGACGCCCGCTTCCGGCCGATCGCGGACAAATACTGGAACGCCCGCGGCGGCAGCTACACGGACGGCGGCGCATTCATCTTCAGCCTGAAAGATACCGGGAACGGGATGAAGCTTATATGCACGGATAAATTCGGCAAGGTCATCGAGACCCCGAAGGACAAGCAGATCTGCGATGTCGCGAAACCCGTCGAAATCGGCGGCAGTTTCGCAAAAGCCGATGACCTGAGCGCGCTCTTTTCAACGAGCGACAGCTCTTTCATTCCCGAAAAGCTCTTTGCGTTCGTCAGGGACAACATCACCGGTTTCAGCCCCGACGACCTGCGGCGTTCAATAGAGGAGATAAGAAAATACGCCGAAAAGGGCGACGCATGCCAACAGGCGGCGATCGAGGCGTTGACGCGGCTTGCGGACCTCAGGTTCAATACCGGCTCCATAAAAAGAAGCTCACTCCAGCACCTTGTGAAGATCGCCCTGGATTCCATCCTCGACACCGTCCCGATCATAACCGGTCCGGGCAGCGGCCTTTTCAGCCGCATCGATTTCGAGACGAGGCGCGACGTCCGCGCACCGCTGGGAGATGAAAAGGTGCTCGTCATCGACGCGGAGCATTTCGAGCCCGAGGGCGACGACTGCGACGCGGTGACCATCGTCAGGGCGTTCAAGCTCGGCTGGAGGCGGTTCATCGTCTATAAGTACCGCGGCCAGCGTTTTACGGGCTGCGGGTTCGGGCCGTCAACCGAAGACGTGAGGATCGACGTGTACGGCTCATCCGGCGATTACCTTGCGTCCGGAATTGACGGGATGGAGATCTACGTCCACGGCAACGCGCAGGACCAGCTCTGCCAGATCATGAAGGACGGGAAACTCGTCGTCTTCGGCGACGTCGGCCAGACATTCATGTACGGCGCCAAGGGCGGGGCCGCCTACATCATGGGCAACGCGGCGGGCAGGCCGCTCATCAACGCGGTCGGAAGGCCCCGGGTCGTCATCAACGGAACGGCGCTCGACTACCTCGCCGAGTCCTTCATGGCGGGCGACCCGTTGAACGGCGGCGGCTTTGTTATCTTAAACGGGATCGGCTTCAACGACGAGGACGGTTCCATTACGGAATATGACACGCCGTATCCCGGGTCGAACATCTTCTCTCTCGCGTCCGGCGGCGCGATATATGTCCGCGACCCGCGGAAAAAACTGGTCGACGAGCAGTTGAACGGCGGGGAGTACGCCCCGCTTACCGACGCGGACTGGGGACTGATCGAATCATACCTGCAAGAGAACGAAAAGCTCTTCGGCATTACGATAGGCAGGCTGCTCACGGTCGACGGCACGAAGAAAGACCCGAAGGACGTCTACAGGAAGATACGGCCGCTGAAGGCCCCGGCCGTTAAGAAAGACAATGACGGCTTAAGTGAAACGTGTTAGTATGTGTACCCTGAAAAAGCCGTCCCGGCACCGGGCCGGCCGCAGCACCGGCGGTGAGTTATGAAACCTATATCAGGGGTCTCGACCGGCATCAACGGCCTCGATAAGACGCTCAATTACCTGCAGATGGGCGACAACGTCGTCTTCCAGGTCGAGGATGTCGCCGATTACCGGCGGTTCGTCGATCCCTACATCAAGGAAGCCCTGGAACAGGGGCGGCGTGTCGTGTACATGCGGTTCGCCCAGCACCCCCCGATCGTGGAATCGAGCGGTCAGGTCGTTATCTACAAGCTCAACGCGGACATCGGTTTCGAGTCGTTCTCCACGCAGGTCCACTACATTATCAGGCAGGAAGGCCGCGACGTTTTTTACGTGTTCGACTGCCTGTCCGACCTCCTCCTGACATGGGCCACCGACCTCATGATCGGTAACTTTTTCGTGATCACCTGCCCGTACCTTTTCGAGTTGAACACGGTCGCGTATTTCGCCATCCTCCGCAACCGGCACTCCTTCAAGACGATCGCGCGCATCAGGGAGACGACGCAGGTCCTTCTCGACGTGTACAATTACAACGGCAAACTGTGCGTGCACCCGATAAAGGCCTGGCAGCGCTACTCGCCGACAATGTTCCTGCCTCACCTCATGGAAGGGGATGAGTTCGTCCCCATCCTGAACAGCGCCGACGCGTCGAACATATTTTCGTATCTCAACCTGGCGGCAACCTCCGGGCCCGAAAGGAACCTCGACTCCTGGGACAGGATATTCATCGAGGCGAAGGAGATGCTTGATGCACCCGACAGCGAAGAGAGGCAGGCGATGGTCGAGCAGCTGTCCCGCGTCATGATCAGCAAGGAAAAGAGGATGCTTTCGTTGATCAGGGAGCACTTTACCCTCGAAGACCTCATCGAGATAAAGGAGCGCCTCATCGGGACGGGCTTCATCGGCGGCAAATCGACGGGCATGCTGCTCGCGCGCAACATCCTGCGCAAAGACCCGGCATTCGACTGGTCGAAGCACCTCGAGATGCACGACTCGTTCTACATCGGGTCGGACGTCTTCTACTCCTTCATCGTGCAGAACGGTCTGTGGCGGACGCTCATGCAGCACAAGACGAAGGAGAATTACTTCGAGAGCGCCGTTGAGCTGAAAGAGAAGATGCTGAAGGGGAAATTCCCGGAAGAAGTGTTGGAACCGTTTCAGCTCATGCTGGAATATTTCGGGCAGTCCCCGATAATCGTCCGGTCGAGCAGCCTTCTCGAGGACGCCTTCGGCAACGCGTTTGCCGGCAAGTATGAGAGCTATTTCTGCGCGAACCAGGGTTCGCCCGAGGAGCGTTTCGAGAAATTTGAAGAGACGGTGAAAAAAATATTCGCGAGCACCATGAACGTGGATGCCCTGACATACCGCCTCCAGAGGGGACTCGACCAGCAGGACGAGCAGATGGCGCTTCTCGTTCAGCGCGTCTCCGGTTCGCACCGCACGTATTACTTCTTTCCCGAACTGGCGGGCGTCGGCCTGTCGTACAACACGTTCGTCTGGCAGAAGGGCCTCGATCCGCGTGCGGGAATGCTCAGGCTCGTCTTCGGGCTCGGCACCCGCGCGGTCAACCGCATCGAGAACGACTACCCCCGGATCGTCGCGCTCGACAACCCTTCGATCAAGCCTTTCGTGAAACCGCAGGACACGGCGCGCTTTTCCCAGCACTACGTCGACGTCCTCAACCTCGAGGAGAACCTCTTCGAGTCGCTCCCGTCAGCCGACGTGCTGGGTGACGGTTTTGACGCGCGTCTCGACCTCATCGCCACTCGTGACGCCGAGGCAAGCGAAAGGATGCGGGCGCTGGGGAAGTTCAAGGACATATGGGTACTTACCTTCGACGAACTGCTTTCCTCGACGGAGTTCCCCGTTCTCATGTCGAAGATGCTCAAGCGCCTTGAGTCCGTCTATGATTACCCGGTGGACATCGAGTTCACGGCAAACTTCAACCTCGACGGCAGGGTCCAGGTCAACCTCCTGCAGTGCAGGCCGTTCCAGACAAAAGAGGATTACACCCCGGCGGAGATCCCCGCCAACATCAAGAAGAACAAGATACTGGTCCGGCAGGAAGGCAACTTCATGGGCGGCAGCGTGCAGAAGAACATAGCGCGCGTCATCTACGTCGACCCGAAGGGGTACACGGGCCTGCAGCTCTCCCAGAAATACAGCGTCGCCCGGCTGGTCGGGAAGGTCAACAAGACGATCCCCGGCAGGGAGGAAATGCCGACCATCCTCTTCGGCCCGGGCAGATGGGGCACGACGACGCCCGCAATGGGCGTGCCCGTGACCTTCTCCGAGATCAATAACGTGGCGGCCATAGCCGAGATAGCCTACAAGGAAGGGAGCCTTATACCCGACCTCTCTTTCGGGACCCACTTCTTCCAGGACATGGTTGAAATGGACATCTTCTACATGGCCATCTACCCCGAGCAGGAGGATGTCACATTCAACATGTCCCTCTTCAAATCCCTTCCCAACGTCCTCGAAGAGATCGTCCCGGGAAGCCGGGAATTCGCCGACATCGTTCGCGTCTACGACGTCAGCAAAAAGAAACTCGTCCTCGCCTCAACCATCGTCGATCAGAAGATGATCTGCTTTTTTAATTGAAAAGAAGGCAACGGGCAATGGGCGATAGGGAAATTCCTGCTGCCTCTTCCCTGCGTTCTTCGTTTCGTCCGGATACCAACTCTTCCGCGCGTGCCGGAATCAAACATAACCGTCATTCCGGTGCTTGACACCGGAATCCAAGGTTTTGTTTCTATACCCATTTTCCTGTTTCAGATATCCGAAAGATCGAGAAGAAAAACCTTGGGCCCCGGCCTTCGCCGGGGTGACGGACAGGAATAATTGCGGCACAGTTTCCTTGCGGCCCGAATGACGATGGCGGTGGGGCTTCTTAATTTTGATGAGGGCCGTCAGAAGGGGTTTCGGGCGCTTATTGCCTCTTGCCCGTCTTCTTGAACGCTTTCGGGTCTATGCCGAGTTTGGATATTTTGTATTGGATGATGCGTTTGGTGGTGCCGAGCATTTTGGCGGCCTGGGTCTGGTTGCCGCCGGTTGTCTCGAGCATGTCGATGATGAGGGCCCTTTCCTGGGCCTCGACGAGGGATGAGAGTTTGTCGGGGTCTTTCCTGTCCCCGTTCGATTCCCTGACCTGCAGGGAAGGGGGCAGGTGCATGATGTCGACCGTGCCGGTGTTTGTCAGCAGGACCGCCCTCTCGATGCAGTTCTCGAGCTCGCGGACGTTTCCCGGCCACTTGTGGGCGAGGAACGCCTCTATTGCGGCGGTCGATATGTTCCGCACGTCCTTGGCCATCTCCCTGGCGTATTTCAGGACAAAATGGTCCGCAAGGAGAATGATGTCGCTTCCCCTCTCCCTCAGGGGAGGCATGTATATCGGGAAGACATTGAGGCGATAGTACAGGTCTGCCCTGAACCGGTCCGCATGGATGTCCTGCTCTAAGTCCCTGTTCGTTGCCGCAATGATGCGGACGTTGACCGTCACGACCCGCGACGACCCGAGCGGCTGGAACCTTTTTTCCTGCAGGACCCGAAGGAGCTTCACCTGGGCGGCGGCGGAAAGCTCGCCCACTTCATCGAGGAAGATCGTACCGTTGTTCGCCTCTTCAAAGCGTCCCCTCCGCTGGTGCAGGGCCCCCGTGAACGCCCCCTTCTCATGGCCGAAGAGCTCGCTTTCAATGAGCGTGTCGGGGATCGCGGCACAGTTGACCTGAACGAAAGGCCCCTTCTTTCGGGGGGAATTCATGTGGATCGCCTGGGCGATCAATTCCTTTCCCGTTCCCGTTTCGCCGCCGATCAGGACCGTCGTTTTCGAGTCCGCGACCTGCGCGACAAGGGCGAAGATGTCCTGCATCACCTTGGAGTGGCCGATGATGTCAAGCGACGGCGCCCGGGGAAGGCCGACGAGTTTTTTCAGCCTCCTGTTCTCTTCCTCCAGGGCCCGTATATGAACGGATTTTGCGATGAGCTGCGCGACGGCGGCGAGCATGGCGAGCTCCTTGTCGAGGTTTTCGACCTCGCGCGCCACCTTGTCCGCCGAGAGCACCCCGACCACCTGGTTGTCGTACATTATCGGAACGCATAAGAATGCGAGCTCGGAACGATTCAGGTGGCGGCGTGCGCCGGTCCTGTCGAGAAAATGCTTGGCGCGCCCGAGGTTGGCGACGGCCATCGGCCGCCCCGACTGGGCGACCTCGCCGGTGATGCCTTCTCCGGGTTTGTATGTCACGTCCATGCCTTCTATGTTCACGTCATGGGCTATGTCGAGCCAGACCTCGTTCTTTTCACGGTCGTAAAGGGATATCATGCCCCGCTGCATCCCGAGGCGTATGTGCATCTCGTTGAGGATCTGGTCGAGCTCTTCGCGCAGGTCGGTCGGCTGTGCGAGTATCTTCGCTATGGCATGCAGCGCTGCCAGCTCTTCATAGCTATGGATGCTCAAGGCGCCCCCGGAAGTCCATCGCGACCATAGCAACAATATGTAACAATTTTGTACCAATTTCAACCTGTTTTTGTATTCCGGCCAATTTTGTACAATCCTGGATTTATCCCTTCCCCACGGATATTCAGGTGTGATAGTATGGTGTTCATTCCCATGATAGCATGGGGATGCTTCCCCATAACGGGGATCGAGATCGGTATGCAAGGATGGCCATGAAGAACGGCAGGGGCACACGGCAGGTCGAGATAGCAGAACTGAGGGCACAGATCGCCGCCCTCGAAGACAGGCAGACCGCGCTTACGAGAGAGGTCGGGGAATACCGTAATATCATAGACAACATGGTCGAAGGCATGTTCCGCATCACGCTCGAAGGTGATGTCCTCAATATCAACTCCGCCGGGGCAGCCATACTGGGATACGATTCCCGGGAAGATTTCTTCGCCCATGTCAAGAAGGCGGAGGATATCTGGGGAGTGCCGCAAGACCGGGCACAGGTACACGAACTTATCAAGGAGACCGGATTCCTAAAAGAATTTGTCATGCAGGGCCGATGCAAGAACGGGGAAGCCCGCTGGGTGACCGTGAACGTCCGGCTCGCGCGGAACAAGGACGGCGACATCCTGTATAACGAAGGCACGTTCCAGGATATCCACGAGCGCAAGCAGTTGGAAGATCAGCTCACGGAAAGCAAAAAGCTCGCGCGGACCCTTCTTGACCTTCCCTTGAATAATATCATTGTTCTGATGGGTATTGACGGGACCATACTTGACTGCAATCAGGCCGTGGCGGACCGCCTGGCTTTGAGCATACCGGAGATTATCGGGAAAAGCCTTTTTGATTTTCTGCCCCCCGACGCGGTGAAAAGAAGGAAAGAAAAGATACGGGAAATGATACAGACGAAAAAACCCATCCGTATGGAGGATATGGTATTGGGGTGCTGGTATGACAGCACGGCGTACCCGATCCCGGACGAAAACGGGAACATAACGAAGATAGCCGCTTTCTCCTACGACATAACCAGCCGGATAGTGACACAGGAAAGGCTCAAAGGGAGCGAGGCGCGCTTCCGCAGCTATTTTGAACTGCCGCTCGTAGGCATTGTCATAGCGACGCCGGAAAAGAACTTCATCGAGGCGAACGACAGGGCGTGCGAGATCCTCGGCTATCCGCGGGAAGAACTGCTCCGCGCGCGATGGGACCGGCTGACGCATCCCGACGACCTGTCGCGGGACCTCGCGAATGTCGAGCGTGTCGTACGCGGTGAACTGCCGCATTATTCTTCCGAAAAACGTTACCGGCGCAAGGACGGCACGTATATCTGGGCCATCGTCTCGGTGGCCGCCGTCAGGAAACCCGACGGTGATGTGGATTATATGGTCGCGATCATTCAGGATATAGATGAGCGTAAAAAAATGGAGGAAGAGCTCATCATGCACCGCGATCACCTCGGAAAACTTGTAGCCGAACGGACCGAGGAGATGAACCGGGAGATGATGCGGCGCAAGGAAAAAGAGGAGCAGTATCAATCCCTTGTCGAATCGATCGTGGAGTGGGTCTGGGAAACGGATGAGCACTTCGTCATTACATACAACAGCCCGAGGGTGTCTGAATACCTGGGATACGAGCCGGAGTTCTTCCTGGGCAAGACCCCTTATGACTTCATGTTGCCCGATCGTGTCCCTGAAGTCAGGAAGTATATAAGCCGCCGGAAGCCTTTCGTGTCTATGCAGATGCCGCACACGGACAAGAACGGCAACAGCGTCCTGATCGAGGGAAGCGGCACGCCGTATTTTGACAGGGATGGCCTGTTCCGGGGTTACCGCGGCAGCTGCCGTGATATAACCGAGCAGAAGCGGACAATGGACAAGCTGCAGGAGCGTGAGAAGCAGCTCATGGCACAGTCGGAGACATTGAAGGAAACGAACGCCGCGCTGCGGGTCCTGCTCAAGCAAAGGGAGGACGACAAACGTGAGATGGAGGACATGTTCATATCCAACATAAAGGAGATGGTCCTTCCCTACGTGCACAAGATGCGGAAAGAAAAGATAGAGATGCGCCACAGGGCGTACCTCGATATCATTAACACCAACCTCAACGAGATAATGGCCCCGTTCCTCAACAGGATACGGCAGCTGAACTTCACACCGAAAGAGATAGAGGTCGCCTCGCTCATCAGGGACGGAAAGACGACGAAGGAGATCGCCGAGATCATGGGCGTCGCCACAAGCGCCATAGACTCACACAGGAATAACATAAGAACGAAACTCGGGCTGATAAAGAAGGATGTGAACCTGAGGTCGTATTTGATGACGTTTAAATGAACAAAACAGGCAATAGCCCATAGCCCATATGCCCCATGCGCAGATCATTCATCGAGATAAATCCTGAATTTCAGAGGGCCCTCGACGTTATGGAGGGGACCAATAAGCACGTCTTTGTCACGGGGAAGGCGGGGACGGGGAAGTCGACGCTGCTTGAGTATTTTCGGAGGAACACGCAGAAGGACGTCGCTGTTCTTGCGCCGACCGGTGTTGCGGCGCTCAATGTCGAGGGGCAGACGATCCATTCGTTTTTCGGGTTCAAGCCGAGCATCACCCCGGAGAAGGTGAAAAAGATAGGCGGCCCGGACGCCGCGATCTACAAGGAATTCGACACGATCATTATCGATGAGGTCTCCATGGTGAGGGCCGACCTCCTCGACTGCGTCGAAAAGTTCATGAGGCTCAACGGGCCGTACCGGAAGCAGTGGTTCGGCGGGGTCCAGATGATCTTTGTCGGGGACCTCTACCAATTGCCGCCCGTCGTCGCGTCTGCGGAAAGGGAGATATTCAGCCACCGGTACGAGTCCCCGTATTTTTTCTCGGCCCGGGTGTTCAAGGAGCGGACCTTTTCGATGGAGTATATCGAACTGGAAAAGGTGTACCGCCAGACGGAGCAGGACTTCATCGAGCTTCTGAACGGGATACGGAACCGGACGTGCACCGACGCCGATATCGAGCGGCTCAACACAAACCACCGGCCCGGCGCCGGTGGGCCGTCCGACGGGTTTTTCATAACGCTCACGAGCACGAACGATCTCGCCACGGAACGCAACCTCGAGATGCTCGAGGCCCTCCCCGACCGGGCCTTTACCCTGACCGGCAAGATGAGCGGCCTCTTCGAGAGATCGTCGCTGCCGGCCGAGGAGCACCTGACCCTGAAGCCGGGCGCACAGGTCATGCTCGTCAATAATGACAGGTTCGGCCGCTGGGTGAACGGCACCCTCGGGATAGTGAAGGGCTTGAGCAAGGTGAGCGGGGAAGAGGACAGGGTGCTCGTGCGCCTCGACGACGGAAAGATGGTCGAGGTCACGCCGAACGCGTGGGAGCTCTTCGAGTACCAGTACGACCGGAAGACGAAAAAGATCTCGACACGGGCGACCGGCACCTTTACGCAGTACCCGATACGCCTCGCATGGGCGGTCACCATCCACAAGGCCCAGGGAAAGACCTTCGACCGCGTTGTGATCGACATGGGCCGGGGAGCCTTTGCCCACGGGCAGGTGTACGTCGCTTTGAGCCGGTGCACGAATTTCGACGGCATAACCCTGACGAAGATGATCACGAAGAAACACATCCGTATGGACTGGCGCGTCGCAAAATTCCTCACCATGTTCCAGTACCGGAAGGCTGACGAGCTTTCGGGCTACGATGAACGCAGCAATATCATACGCGACGCCATCCGCCGCGGCGTCAACCTCGAGATACTCTACCTCAAGCCGAACGACACGAAGTCACGCCGCGTCATATGCCCCATAGCCATAGAACGGATGGAATTCAAAGGAAGGCCCTTCGAGGGCCTCCGCGCCCATTGCCTCATGCGCAATGAGGAACGGCATTTCCGGATAGACCGGATACTGGAGATAAATTATAGTAACTAGGCGATGGGCAATGGGCTATGGGCGATGGGGAAAACACCTATCGTGCCGGTTTTCATTGCTGGATGGTACGAATTTTCCTATCGCCTATAGCCCATCGCCCATCGCCTCCAATCATCCCACTATCCAGTTGGGGTGTTTGGCGGCGTATTTCGCAGCCATTTCCCGTATCCATATTTCGTCGAGGTCCGGAGTTATGTAGAAGCGGGGTTCGAGGAGGTTGTCGTCGGCCTTTATGATGCCCTGCCGGCGGGCCTCGTCGGCGAGGGAGGTGTTGGGGTAGATCCTTATGCCGACCGTCACCTTGAGCATGTCGTAGTCCAGCGATCCGGCGAAAGCGAGTGTGTCCTCGACGGATTTACGCGTATCTCCCGGGGCGCCGAGCATGAGGAAGCCCATCTGCATTATGCCGTATTTCTTAAAAAGCCCGAATGCACGGACCACGTCTTCCCGTCTGAACCTCTTGTGCATCAGGCGAAGGACCTCATCGTCCGCGCTTTCCGAGCCCAGCGATATCTCGAAGCATCCGGCGGCCGCCATGGCGGACACGAGCTGTTCGTCGATGTGCCACGGGTAGACGATGCACCGCCATTTCAGCTGAAGCCCGGCATCCGTTATGGCGCGGCAAAGCGACAGTGCATACGACGGGGGCAGGTTGAACGTGTTATCGACAAAATAAAGCTGGCCCGCCCCCGCCTTGACCAGCCTGTCCAGCCATGCGACGACCGGGGCGATAGGCCTTTTCCTTAAGGTCCTTCCCTCGATCGAGGCCGTCGAACAATAGCTGCAATCCATCGCGCAGCCCCGCCGTGTCTGCACCGGCACCCATGTATCGGGTGTCACGGCCGGACCGATGATATAGCGCAGGTCAGGCAGCGGAAAATTTTCGGTGTCCCTGATCAATTCCCGTTTCCTCGCGCCGGGCCCGCCTTTTATATGAAGGCCGGGGATGCCGTCGAGGGGTTCCCTGTTCCCGAGCTTTTCGAGGACCATGCACAGCGCCGCCTCGCCTTCCCCTTCTATGCCCATATCGGCGTCGCAGTCCGCGAGAATGGCATCGGGAAACATACTGTACCCCGCCCCTCCGAGGATGATGGGCCTGTCGGATACGCTCCTGACAAAGGCGATTATATCCCTGTCGTCCAGGTAGAGGAACCGTGTGTTCACCATCGTCTGGTCGTCGATGTTCCTGATCGATATGCCGATGACGTCCGGCCCGAAAGCGTCTATGGTTTCCTTGATATACGACTCGATGTCGCCGATCCCCACACAGTCGATCATTTTCACGCCGTGCCCCCTGTCCGACACGGCCTGCGCCACAAAAGCAAGCCCCAGCGGCATCGTCCGCATGTTGATCTCCGTCCGGTTCGCCGAGATAAGAAGGACTTTCATAAACAGACATAGTTTCATGTTTCATGTTTCAAGTTTCAAGTAAAAAAGAAAAAATCCCCACTCACCTTCGGCTCTCTGCGAGCCTATCTGTACCTTACCGCGAAGGCCACGGTGATGAGGGCGGTGATGAGGGCGATGGTGTTGGCGGCCACTATGGGGAGGGATGCGAGGAGAAAACCGTAGACGGTCCAGAGCACCGAGCCGACGGCGACCATGAGGGGCATGAAGAGGGAGACGTCTTTTGCTTCCTTAAGCCGCCATATGCGGATTATCTGCGGCAGGAGGGAGAATGTTGTGAAGCAGGCGGCTGCATATCCGACAATATCGGCCCGCGTAATGAGATCTATGGCGATACCCCCCCATTCTTTTCAAGAAAGGCCCGGAAGAGCCTGCCGATGTCGTCTCTGCGCGCGATCCGGCCGAGCCACTCTTCGGGGATCGCGTTTGGTCCGTAGCACGAGCCGGCGAGGCCTCCCGTCACGATCGCCGTCGTATCGGTGTCATGCCCGAGATTAACGGCCTTTAACACGGCGTCGCGGTACGAAGAGGTGTTCATGAGGCACCAGAGGGCGGCCTCGAGCGTATGAATCACATATCCGTCCGACTCGATCTTCCTTTCGGGGTACGACCCGATGTCGCCGCCGAGGACCCGGTTGAAATGAGGCATCTCACCAATAAAGGGCGGCGCGCTGTAGATGCCCTTTGCCTTTTCGACGGTCGACAGGTATGCGTCATAAGGCGGCTTTCCCTCAAGCAATGCCCGGTACATGAGGCAATACATCCCGCATGACATGAGTGAGCGGGGATGTCCGTGGGTGATGGATGAGGCGCGGTGCGCATGATGGATAACGTCATCGTCTGTCATCGCCAGACAGTGGATCGCAATGGGAAGGATCCGCATAAGCGAGCCGTTGCCGTTGTTCATCTCCTCCGTGCTTCCCGCCAGTTCTGCGGCGATGCCCTGCTCGATGTGGCGTATCGCCTGGCTCGTCCCGAACCCGACGTCAAAGACGATGCCGTAAGGCGTCCAATGGGCCTCCCTGAGCCACCGGATGAAGATTTTGCCTATGCGTTCCGTATCGAACCCGTCAAGCAGGCCCTCTATCGTGCACAGCATCAGGGACGAATCGTCGGACCAGCTCCCGGCAGGGAGATCGAACGTCCCGTGCCCGCGCATATCGGTGCCCGGGTCTCTCTCCCGTTCGTGCCTGCCCTTGAACTCGACAGGGACCCCCAGCGCATCGCCCACGACGGCTCCCCACAAACTGCCTGCAATCCTTTTTTCCACCTGGCCCCCAAGAAAGGACTTTGTTCCAAGTTCCATGGATATTATCCCAAAAATATTTCATATGGGAAATGGTTTTTGCTTAAAACGTGAAATATGGAACTGTCCGCCGCAGGCGGCTAGGCGAGGCACGACACGGAGGGTCTGTCTGCCTGGTTCTCGCCTTTCTTCAGACGGCCGAGGAAGTCGAGAATGGTCCGGACGTAGTCGTCGGGCCGCTGTTCGTATGTGTTGTGGCCGCAACGCGGAAACACAGCCAGTTCGCCCCTCGGCAGGGCCCGGTAGAAGGCCGTGGATTGCTCGACGTAGAAGATGCTGCTGCGGTCGGGGTAGAGAACGAGGGAGGGGCACAGGACCTTTGCCAGGTTCGGCCTCAGGTCGAAATATCCGACCCCGTATTCCCCGCCGCATCGGGCGAACTGGTTGTATTTCGCCTCCGCCGTCTCGCCGTGCCAGTCGATGACCTTCGCCTGCAGGCGCGGTTCCAGGTCCCGGAAATCGATGACGAGCCTTTCGCGGTTGAGCTGTGTCATCGGGACTTCACTGTAGCATTGCGTGCTCGCCGCCGTGACGCTCGTGACGTCATCCTGGTATTTTGCGGCATAATCGACGGCGACGACCCCGCCTTCGCACTGCCCCACGAGGTGGCAGGGGCCCAGGGAGAGGACATCCTTCATCCTGCGCAGTTCCTCCACGCTGTCAGACCTGAATTTATCGCTGACGTAGAAATCGAAAAAATCATCCCCGCCTTCCGAACGGCCGAAACCGCGGCGGTCGAACATGACGGCCCGGTAGCCGGCCTCGACAAAACGGGGGAATATGTCCCGCCATATCTTCATGCACCCGAAGCCGTGATGCAGAAGGATGATCGTCTCTTCGGCCTCGCCGTGGATCTCATAGTAGACCCTGCGCCCGTCTATTTCCGTATAAGGCATAAAGTGAACCCCCTTGAATACCGTAAGGCGTCGGAAAAGAATACGTTCTACGTTCTTATATCTTCTTCTTCGCCGGTTTCTTCGCGGCCGGTTTTTCCATTTTTACCATGAGGTTCTTGATGCCGTTCTTTGCGAACTCTTTCTGGTATTTCTGGATGAACGTTCCTTCTTCCTTGAAGAACTGCTCGTCCGTCATTGCCGTTATCTTCTTCTCCCCGTATTTCTCCAGCATGTCCTTGCCGGCCAGGTTGAAGATCAGCTTGTCGAGGAACACGCTGTCGTCGTAACGCTCGATGAACTCGTTCAGCTGCTCGTCTTCCTGGAGATCCGCGGACGGGAACGACATCGCGGCCTCCGTGTCGTGTTCCACCATGTCCCCGAGCCCCAGGTCTTTGGCAAATCCGCATATGTACGACACAAGTTCCGTAAATTGATTGTTCTCCGGGTCTTCATCGTACGCGTTGGCCATCCAGTTTCCCAGGTACGCCAGCCTCAGCAGTGTTTCATATTGCTCCTTCGAAAACTCGATCTTCATTCTTCCTCACTTTTTACGTTTTATTTTTTGCTTTTTACGGTTTTTCACAAATGTTCCTGCACGCCTCGACGGATTCGAACGGGACGGTCCCTCCGCACCCGCCGTAAAGAAAAGACATGCATTTCTTCGTAAGCTTGTTGTAATACCCCCTGTAGAAAAGGGCCTTGCAGTTGCCGTCCTTTGGCTCGAGGTCACAGGGCGCTTTGATATTGACCTCTTGGCCCCTTGTTTTCTTCAATTGCTCATTGAGGCGAACGGCGGCTTCCCGGTTTCCCTTGAATACCGCGATATCAATATCTTCCCGGGAAACGGCGGCGCCTCTTTTGATCAAGGTCTCGATGATGGCGACATTGCCGGAGACCGCGGCCGCGCGGAGGAGGTCTTTCGAGTCTGCTCCTCTGGAAAGGAGAATGTTAAAGATATCATCGTATCCTGCCATCGCCGCATTGTAGAGGGACATGTCGTCGAACGGCGCTCCTTTGTCGAGGAGGATGCGGGCGGATGCCTGGTGCCCCCTTCGGATCGATTCATTGAGCAATCCGGCATTACCGGGGTCTCCCACTTTGAAGCCGTGCCCGATGAAGAAATTGACGAGGCCGGCGGCTGCCTTCCGGTCGTCCATATAGACAATTGCAACAAGCGGCGTGTCACCGTCCTTGTTCCGGGCATTGACGTCAGCACCTTTCTCGATGAGGTAACGGGCGACAGCGTACCGGCGGTAGCTCATCGCCTCATGGAGCGGGGTTCGCCCGTCTTTGTCCCGGGCATTGATATCGGCCCCTCTTTTTACGAGAAGGGCGGTTATGTCCTGATATCCCCGGTTCGCGGCGTAATGGAGAAGGGCCGCCCCGCTCTTGGACCGGGCATTGACATCTTTCTGCGCATTGACGTATTCCATGAATTTTGCGGGGTCGTCGGCAGCCTTCTCTGCCTCAGACCTGTTATCCGCGAAAAACTGCGCGATGAGGTCGCCCCCCGGCTCCTTCGACAAAGCCCCGGACGATAGAGAAACAACAGCGACGAACATCAACAACCCGATGAACCATTTTCTCATTATGCTATTCTCCCGATGATCATTTTACCAGTGAATACGTGTCGACGGCCCCGATTCCGTTCCCGTCGCCTGTTATCCATTACCCCTTCCCCGATCTCCTTATTTTACCGATCTCCGTTGACCAGTCCTGCGTCACCCGCCTTCCCTTCTTGTACCGGAAGTCGCAGACGCCGTCCCCCGTCGCTATCGTTTTCGTGCGGATGAGTCCCGAATCATAGGCCCTGCTTGACGGGAAATCCGCAAGGCAGATGTAGGGCGCCAGTTCCGGGACCTTTTGGGATGCCGCGTATTTTACCAGCGCGCATTCTGTATAATCGCATCCGTAATCGAAGTTCCCGCCCTGTCCTTCGACAAAGCGCGCAACCCAGTTCGCGGGGTATTCGTGCCTTTGCGTCCACGACGTCCACTCCCGGAACATGTCCTTATATTTGGGGCTGAACATCCTTTCCGACATCATCTTTTTCTGGGCCTCGGGCATCGCCCTGAACTGGGCCTCGTCGAGGTCATACAGGAGCTTCCCCGTGTCTTCGGCGGTCTTCCCGTACTGCCGCAGGGCCCCGTACAGCGCCACGTACCAGCCTGCCACGGGTATGAGGTACGATATGAGGTTCCTGTCCCCGCCCACCGACGGCAGCCCGGGAATAAGCCGCTCAAAATGGGCAAGGGCGTCACGCGACATCTTCGCCGTGCGTTCAGGCCCGAGCCCCGGGGCGAGAATCCGCGACGCGCCGTCGACGGTCGCCTTGAAGTCCTTCATGAGCCGGTCTTTTTGGGCAAGATAATAGTTGTCCTGTGCCATGGCGGCGGTCCCCCCGTGAGCGAACAATAGATTACCGCATAAAAGCATGAGGGATGTACAGCCTGTACATTTAAGAAATTGCCTTCGGTCAAGGGATGCCACAGGGCCCTCCTTATTAGAGCACGTTTTCCCGGTACTACCTGGTCTTCACTCCCTTCGGGGTCGCGGGCTTCACGACCTTGACACGCCCCTGGCGGATCTGGTTCTGGAGGGACGGTGTCTGCGGTTCGTCCCGTGTTACCGATGCCGTCGCTCCCGGTTTTTCCTTTTTGCTTGCACACGCCTCGACAGATCGAAAACGAGGTCCCGGACATCCCGTCCTTTCAATGCGTCTTCCGGCGATTGGATGCCGTACCGGGAGGCGAGCTCGGCGAGGAACCTGTTCGCCCGGTTGCTGACAACGGGATCGACCCCGAGGCGAATAAGCTGTATTTTTTTCAATAAGGTGCTTTCTTCCCCGGCCTTCGCCGTGATCAGGGCGCGCTCGATCAGGACCTCGATGTCAAACTGCACGACGCTGCGCAGTACAACGCGGTCCCCGCCGCTATAACGCCCGAGCAGGGTGTCAAACCGCTGGAGGGCCCATCCGTCAATGTTTCCCGTATAGCCGGCCGCAACACCCCCGACCATGATGACAAAATGCGTCTGGTTCCAGTCAACGCATTGCTCGATAAGATCGAGGACGACCTGCCTGTCTTCACGGGTGATCCTGATGTTTTTCGCAAATCCGTCGCGCTCGTCGGAGATGATCTGCGCCAGGACCAGGAGGAGCATCGCTCCCCCGAAGATCGTCTTCCCGGGAACGATGGCTTTTTGGGCCAGCCTGAGCAACTCCGGAAAATAGGAACGGACCCGTTCGGTGAATTCGTCGTCCGTGCTTCCCCAGCGATACGTCTGATGCAGGTAAAAACCGATAAGCCCGCTCGCCCGTATTGTCAGGCCGCGGATCAGCTGGTCCACATCGCCGACCGTGCGGACGCTTAAGCGCGCGACTGTATGGCGGGGCAGGTACGACAGTGCGCCCCCGACGATCGAGCGCCACTCTTCAAGAGAAAGACCGGCCCAGTTCAGAAGGTAACCGGTCACAGCCTCGGCCTCCAGGCACTCCAGGGGTTCCGCCACTATCTCGTAGACCTTGACGCGATCGAACACGAAAATGTCGGAGATGAGCCGGGAAATATACCGGTTGACCGGCTCACAGCGCGCGTCGTTATTGAGGATCAAGTTCCAGATGTAGACTATCAGGCCCTTGTTGACCTTTGTGAGCACCTTTAAAAGCATTTTGTAATCGTTCCTGAACACCCTGGGAGCGTTGATCAGGTCGTATAAGAGCGTCCTGAGCATAAGCCAGTCGCTCACATCGAGGACTTTCCTGTTATGAATGCATCCCGTGAGCAGCAGGTCGGCCAGCTGCTCATGATCGACGTTGTCATCACGCAGGACCCCGATCAATTTGCCGTGACTGATGTTGTTCCTGATCAAAGTCCTGTTCAAAGTGCGGACCGCGTCCAGTAATTGTTCATAATAGACGCCGGCACCCTCCCCGTGCCGGGCCCCCTTCAGGGCTTTGAGCCTCTCCGCGAGGGTCCCTCCGGCGGAGTAGTCCGTAAAGACCATGAAGTCATCCATGAGATCGTGACCTTCTTTGCCGGTCATGGATTCCAGCAAAAGACGGTTATGCCGTTCGTCGGACGGCCCGGGCAGCCCGCAAAGCTCCCGCACGCTTTGCTGTTCGGTGGATTCCTCAAAGCTCAGATAACGGCCCCATGTCTTGCTCAGTGCCAGATACATGTTTTCCTTATCTCTGTCGCCGCCCGACGACCGGAGTATGGAGAGCATGATCACATATCCCAGGCTGAGGTAAAGCGCCGGTTTCCACCCGGTCCTGCGGACCAAAGGGCGAATGTTGATGACGATGTCGTTCCCTTCGAACGCCCACATGGTCGTTTCATGCCGGCCGCTGTAAGAGACCTTGTATCGCTGGGTCCACAAATAATCCGCGTAACGGAAGGCGTAGTTTTTTACAACCTGATGGATAAAACTTCCAACCTCTTCGAGAAAGCCGGGGCCGATATGCGGGGCGGCGGACGCAGTGGAGACATCTATCTCCAGGCGGTGTTCGTCGTTCGCCGCGCTGATGCTGTTGAACCAGGCCCTCGCCGGGTGGATGTGATAGATGTTCGGCTTATTGAAAATGTCGAGCGAAGCCAGAAGGAACGGGCCCTCGCCGAGGTACGCGCGGATAACCCGTTCCCGCAATTCGTCCCGCCCTGCCTTCGGGTCCCTTATCGCCGCAGCCGCATAACAAAAGACAGCGCCCGCAAACACGTCGAGGACCTCGGGATGGACGATGGGAAGGTCTTTGATCTGGTAAAAGTAAGGGATAAAGAGGTTCCAATGCGCCTCGATGACCACATCAGCCCCGTCCCGTTTGATCCTCAGAACAGGCCCGCGCCGGGCTACGATATTGACCGTGACATCACCATCGGCCCCTTCCGGCCGCAGCGGGGCAAGGAGCGCCGTCAGCCGTGGACCGCTCAACTCCTTCACGTTCCCGGAGATGGCCGCGTTTCTCGTAAAGGCCGCGTCCTGCAGGGTCCCGGTCAGAAGGGTAAACTCGCTCTCGCCTTTCTTCTTGCGGAAGGCGAAACCTGGCAGGCCGACGCGGTCGGCAACCGCGGGGTAGGCGATGGACCTCGCGGGCTTTGCATGTGCGGGGGAAGAGGGTTTTTTGAGCACACCTGATTTTACCACGAGAGCGCCCCGGGTACCAGTTGAAAACTGGGAACACCTCTGGCGGTCGTTTCAAGTTTCAGGGGAAAGACACGGTGTCCGTCAATTCGGCCGGGACGGGCCCGGGTTAGCCGAGCTCCGCTACGGGGTAATAGAGGGGGAGGTGCCAGGCGAGGATGGAGCCGAGGAGCCAGGCGAGGGCCAGGGTGCCGATGAACCAGAGGAACGCGTCGGCAGACGCGGACGTCTTTTCCCCGGCGGTCTTCCTGAAGAAAAGTGCACACAGTGACGCGACCGGCAATATATAGCCCAGGAATGAATATCTATAAAAGACGGCCGTCGGGAAAGGAAGGCACGTCAGGTCGAGCTTCAGCCCGTATTTGAGCCAGTTGGCCTGCATGACGCCATACAGCTGCACGAACATCGCCGTGAGCACGCTCATGACCGCCAGTCCGATCGTCGGAATGATACCGGGTTTCCTGCTCATGTCCCGCCCCCGCATGCAAAGTGCAATATACAGTCAATGATATTCCGGTCAGGGAGACTTGTCAATTTTCCGGCGATGCGGCAGGGCGCTGAGGCCGGTGCCGGCCGGGAAGGAAAAGAAGAAGATGAGGCACGCCCCTTCTTTGCGCTGCGGCATGAACGCCCCGCCGGGCCCCGGATCATTTCAGGTTGAAAGATGACCCATCTTTGCTATACCATGTGTGAAGCTATCGTCTCATTCAGGAGGACGCAATGTTTAGCAGGACCGTTTCCCTCGTGGTTATTATTCTTTTTCTCGCAGCCTGCGGCACGGCCTTCGCCGGCAGCACGACCGATAAAAGGGGCGCTAATCCGCCTGTCGTCATGCAGGGCAGGGTGACGGCCGTGCGGGGCAACCTCGTCACCGTGAAAGACGCGAAAGGCGTCGAGAGGCACTACGAGCTCGCATCCGCGGCGGGCGTCAAGGTAGGGCAGAACACCTGGTGCGAGGAAGACTGCGGCAGAGGGATGAGAATAGGGGACAAAAATGTGCAGGTAAAGACGGCACGGTAGCCCCGGGCACTGCCGGTGTATTAGAGGAGAGAGATGATGAAGGAACATCCGGCAAAGATCGTGCTGGCAGCTGTGATGGTTTTGATGCTGGTAATTCCCCTGATCGCAAACGCCCGCAGCCGCGGTGACGATGGAGTGGGGAACACGGGCGCCTTCGGCTTCGATCGAGGCGGAGGGCCGATGGGGGTGCCGGCGATCAACAGCCGGCAGGGCATCCAGGACGGCTCCATCGGGAACCCCGACCAGACCGGCGTTGTGGTCCCGAATTTTTCGGGCTCGAGCTCCGGCCCCGGCCTCGACAACGGGAACAGGCGCTCGAGGTTAAGGGACGAGTATAAGGGGGACGACCGTAAATAAATAAATAGCTCAGAACGCGTACCCTTTTTCCCGGGCGACCCTTTCCCCCCGTTCCACCGCATACCCTGCGGCGGGCGGGGTCATGCCGAGAAATGACGCAACGCCCGCGATGGAATGCCCTCCGTAACGGACGGCAAAGTAGCAGAAGAGGCTCCGGGCCTCCACCGGCAGGGCGCGGCGGCCCCCGTTGCGATGTGTAAAAACAAGTCTCGTCTTAGCCGCCGCATTTGCTGTGGCAGGTCCCTCGCATGGTTGTGCAGTTTTCCATTTTCCTGGGATCGTTGCTGCGGCTGGCGCTCTGCTTACACTTATTATAATCGTCGTCACATCTCTTGTTGCATGCCTGAGCGGCACTGGCGCCGCCCTTTTTGTCCGCCGCATATGCAGCGCCGCCTGACAGGAATACCATACCCATAACGAAAACTACCGCGATCAAAACGACCAGAACTTTTTTCATGCAATACCTCCGGTGTAGTTTATTTGTTCAGCCTGCAAAAAATATTACACATTACCGTAAAACGAATCAATTTGTTTTAAGAATAAAAAGGGGACGACCGTAAATAAATAAATAGCTCAGAACGCGTACCCTTTTTCCCGGGCGACCCTTTCCCCCCGTTCCACCGCATACCCTGCGGCGGGCGGGGTCATGCCGAGAAATGACGCAACGCCCGCGATGGAATGCCCTCCGTAACGGACGGCAAAGTAGCAGAAGAGGCTCCGGGCCTCCACCGGCAGGGCGCGGCGGCCCCCGTTAAGAAGGTTCTCGACCGTGGTCCCGCAGAGCCCGCTAGCCCGTGCTGCCAGGGCATCGAGGGGCACCTTTTCCGCGGCCCTCCTGGGCTCCCCGGCCAGGATCCTGTCCACGAAGGCACTGTCGCCGAGAATGCGTTCATCCCCCTTGATGCGCCCTCCGGCCTTTTTGATCTCTTCCCACGACCCGTAGCTCCTGCGCAGCCCCCCGCCGGTGAGATCGGGCCTTTTCGTCTGAAGCCGCGATTCCATGGCTGATAAATAGGCCTGCCGCGCGACCTTCGCGGTCCTGCCGAAAAAGCGGAGCACGTGGTCCACATCCTGCCACGGGTGAAGCGCGTCGCCCATGAGAGCGCCGTGCCCGGAGTAACGACAGCGTTCGCCGAGATCGCGTATGATGCCCGCCCGGAGAGGGTTCAGGTGGATGTAGCAGACGAGCTCGGTAAGGTAGGCGTCCTCCTGGCACAGGATCGACTTGTACCGGTTCTGGAAAAGCGGGCCGTGGCGGCGGTACCTTTTATTGAAGGTCACCGCATGGCCGGTAAGGATCCTGGCCATGACGGTATGGAGGGGAGACCCTCCCGTCCTCAACAGAAGATGCACGTGGTTGCCGAGGAGCGCCCATGCGTAACAGGGGGTGGAGGTGTCGGTGAAGACCCTTCCCATCCTTTCCACGAAGCGGTCCTTATCGGTATCATCCCGGAAGATCGCCCTCCGTTCTATGCCGCGCACGATGATATGGTGCAGCACTCCTTCGGCATCGAGGCGGGCATGGCGGGGCATAAGGGAATGGTAGCAGCTCAAGGGCGGGCGGTCAAGAGATATTTAGTTATTTACGGACGTCCCTAATATCGGAAAAATGTTCTAAGCCTACAAATCGATAAAGAATAGCGCTTGTCTCCCTGAACTTCTTGACACGGTGTAGCCACTAGGATACAATGAAACGTGTTCGAAATCCGCAAGACAGATGTTTTCGCGAGATGGCTCGATAACTTGAGTGATGTGCGAGGCAGGGCACGTATCCTGGCGAGGATCGAACGGTTGGCTACAGGGAACCCGGGGGACGTCAAACCGGTAGGCGAAGGAGTTTGGGAATTGCGGATCGACCATGGACCCGGCTACCGGGTTTACTATAAGCAGTCAGGGATACATATGATAATCCTATTGGTGGGTGGCGGTAAAAAGACGCAGGCCAGGGATATTAGAACCGCCCTGCGCATGGCAAGGAATTTGGAGGAGTGATTTCATGAAGAAAAAAACGGTCACGAGCCGCTATGACGTTTCAGAACATCTCCGCACCCCAGAGGAGATGGCGGCCTACCTTGAAGCATGCATCGAGGAAGCGAACGGCGACGCCGCGTTCATTGCGAAGGCCCTTGGCGATATCGCCCGCGCGAAGGGGATGTCCCAGGTCGCCCGCGATGCCGGGCTTTCCCGCGAAAGCCTCTACAAAGCGCTTTCGGGAGAAAGAAGCCCGGGCTTCGACACCATCCTCAAGGTCATGCACGCCCTGGGCCTGACACTGCACGCCGGAACGGTCTGAGACCCGCGGCGGGCAAGCCCGCGGGGATGTTCGTTAAAACGTAAGCAACCCATCCTCCGGTCTTCTTTCAGGTTATTGCCGGGGTGCCAACACCGTTTTTCCCTCTCCACCCCTTACCGGAATAAAATGTCCCTTTTTCACCGGAATAGAATGTCCCCCTATCGCCGTTATAATAATAATCCGTCATCCCGGTGCCCGACACCGGGATCCAAGGTTTTTCAGGCCCTTTCCGATAGGAGTTTTTTAACTTTTGAAGAACGTCCCCCACGGTCCTTTATGGGAATAAAGCCGAATGTTGAGGGGTTGGATTGGCGGCAAAGGCCAAGATATTCACATATTCAAGGACGTCCCCATTCCCATATTCAAGGACGTCCCAATGCCCACAGGACCTGCCGTAGGTTTTTTTGGTAAGAAGAGGCCGCAAGGTAATGTTCTGCTTACAATGACACACTGCTGTCAGTGAATGTGTGTAAGAATGAATAAGGCGCTGTTTTTCTCTTGAAAATGAAATGAGGACAGAGTAAGAATTGAATACCAGTTATTTTAACGTCAATATTTATCGATATCTTAGAATCTAACGTACCAACGAAGAATTGTATTGTATTTATTTTAATTCGTATTGAGTTATTTGGAGTTCTAATGGCGCAAGTCGGGTATTCTAGTCGACTGATCGATTTTCTAAATGCTGAAAATGCGGATATTCTCAATAAGCTGAACGATTATGTTGTTGATGCGGGTAGTAGTCAAATAAAGGCTTGGCGAGATTTAATAGCGATACTTAAAAGAGCCGTTGGCGAACTTTTTTCGAAATCCCCGCATATTGATAGAAACAGTTCCATTATTCTCGAATACACCATACCGATGGAATCTCGCAGAATAGATGCGGTTCTATTGCTAAATGGTTTGATCGTAGTGCTTGAGTTTAAGGGAAAATCCAGACCTTTGCAGGCTGACGTTGATCAAGCAGCTGCATACGCTAGAGATCTTCGCGCCTATCACAAGGTATGCTCTTCGGTCCCGGTTAAATGTTTCCTCGTGCTTGTGCAAGGAAAGCAGGAAGCGCAAGTGGTAGCAGACGTGGTGGTTGTAACACCCGAATCACTCGCGAGGTATTGCACATCCCTTATGCACCAAGAAGTTCCATCACGAAGTCTATCTGATTTCATATCTTTTGATTCATATAGACCGTTACCTTCATTAATTAGGGCGGCACGAGAGTTGTTTACATCAGGTACTTTGACGAGGATACATCGAGCGGCCATGGCGACTGAGCCGACAATAGATGAATGCTCACAAATTATTCATAAGACAGCGCAGGCTAAGCGGCGAGCCTTGATATTAATCTGCGGGGTTCCTGGGGCGGGCAAGACCCTTGTCGGTCTACAATTAGCACATGCGAAATACTTGGATGATCTGGCTGTAGCCCGAAGCAATGGTGAAAAACCTACTGCACCTTCAGTGTTCCTTTCGGGCAACGGTCCTTTGGTGGAAGTGCTACAATATGAACTACGTTCGGCCGGGGATGGTAAGGCATTTGTACGTGGCGTACATGAATACGTAAAAACGTTTACGCGGACCCGGGGTATTATACCGCCTCAACACGTATTGATTTATGACGAAGCACAACGTGCTTTTGATGCCGAACAAGTGCGAGCAAAGCACAAAGACATGCCCCGGGAATTTAACGGACTTTCTGAACCCGAATTATTTATTCAATTTGCTGAACGCGTTCCCGAATGGTGTGTTGTTGTAGGATTGATCGGTTCGGGTCAAGAGATACATATTGGTGAGGAAGCTGGTCTTGGTCAGTGGAGGACAGCAATCGAAAAGGCGGAAAAACCTAACGATTGGGATATCTATCTACCGGCAGATCAGGAAATAGAGGCCATATTTCATGGTCTGAATAATACATATTCTGGTGCTGCGCTACAATTGTCATTGACAATACGGTTTCATTTAGCAACTCGTCTATACGAATTTGTGGAACAACTACTTGGGGATCATCCGGGAAAGGCCAAGTCGATCAGTTTGGAATTAGAACAGAATGGCTATAACCTGAGGATTACGAGAAATTTAGAGATCGCAAAACAATACCTAAAAGACAGATACAACCACAATCTCGATGCTCGATATGGCATTGTTGCTTCTGCGAGGGACAGAGAACTCATTAAATATGGCGTTCCAAAAGGATTTAAAAGTCCGGGCGAAGTTGGTCCAGGTAAATATGGCAGATGGTATTCAGAACCCGATGGTAAAGAAGGATCCTGCACTCGACTAGCGACTGTAGCTACAGAGTTCGGAACACAAGGATTGGAGTTAGATGCATGTCTTCTGGCCTGGGGAACGGATTTGGTCAGATTAAATGGACAATGGTCAAACCACTTGGCCGCGCGTTACCAGGAATCGTACCGCATAAGGGACGCAAAAGGACTTAGAATTAACGCCTACCGTGTGTTACTAACGAGGGGCCGAGATGGTTGTGTAATTTTTGTACCTAACGCACAAATCCTCAATGAAACATACGAGTATCTGGTAGATTGCGGATTTAGTCAATTACAGGATGAACAAGAATTATCATCTGTTGAATTGCCTCATGCAGGCTGACCCTCCATTCCACTGCTAGAGACAACCAAACGATGAAAGTTTTTCTCCTGAAACCTAGAATGGACCGCGGGCCTACGGACGTCCAAGTAGCCCCCCACCCGATTTTGATTTAGTATATTATAACCAGAGTAAATATCACTCAGGAGGACCGCCCCATGACCGAACTCCCTTTCCCCCTCAAAGGAAAAATCTACCGCAGCCCCATGCCCTTTGGTACCTACGACGAGAACGGAGTTGTACTCAATGAATATTTTGCCAACCAGATCTCGGTGATAGTCTCCCTGGCCAGCCCCGGGGAATGTGAAGAAAAGGCGCATAGAAACCTGTACGGGGGAGTCCAGGGACGGCCTTAAAAATGTCAAAATCCTTCCTTTCTCTTGGGCGTTGTTGTGGTTATTCCGCCAGAAAAGAGGTTGATATTTTACCACTTAATGGTAAAATATCAACATGTATAAGCGATTCCTCTCGGAAAGTGTCCGGGCAGGCCTCTCTGACACCCCTGTGGTCTTCATCAGGGGGGCGCGGCAGACGGGGAAGACGACCCTCGCACGGGAGATCGTGTCCTCGAAGCACAAAGCGAACTATATTACGCTCGACAGTGCAGCCGTTCTTTCTGCGGCAGGTACAGACGCAGCGGGTTTTATCTCGTGCCTTAAGAAGCCCGCGACGATCGACGAGGTGCAGAGGGTCCCGGAACTGATCCTGGCCATCAAGGAGGAGGTTGACCGGAATCGTACCGCCGGAAGGTACCTCTTGACGGGCTCGGCAAATATCCTGACCATTCCGAAAGTCGCCGATTCTCTCGCCGGCCGGATGGAAATTGTGACCCTCTGGCCGCTATCCAGGGGAGAGATAGCCGGTACCAGGGAGACCTTCATCAGGAAGGTGTTCAAAGGTGGGGCAGGCAAGCTGAAGTTTTCGAAAACAGGGATCGAGGACCTCGCCGATATGATAATCACGGGCGGCTATCCCGAGCCGGTTAAGAGGGCTTCGTATGAGCGCAGGGCAAGCTGGTTCGACTCTTACCTGACAACCGTCATCGAGCGTGATATCAGGAGCCTTGCGAACATTCACGATATCTCCCTGATGCCGAGGCTTCTTAAGCTCTTGAGCGCACGGACGGGGAGTTTAAGGGACAATTCCGAGATCTCCCGGAGCTCGGGCATCCCCAA
>CALMFJ010000093.1 GCA_937862865.1 uncultured Pseudomonadota bacterium
ATCCCCTTGCCTTTGCGTCGTTCGTCATTATCGTCCTGATCTTTGCCATCGAAAGGTTTGAAAGAAGGAACTGGTGCCGGAACATCTGCCCCCTGGGAACATTGCTCGGCCTTCTCGGGCGTTTTTCTTTGTTCAGGCGCATACCCGGCAGGCTCTGCAAGGATTGCGGGGATTGCCGGCAACATTGCCCGACGGCATTTGACGAGGACGTCCTGCAATCCGGAGACTGCATACGCTGTATGGATTGCCGGGCGGCCTGCAATTTCCAGCGGGTCAGCTTCAAACCCGGGCTGCCGTCTTTTTCAACGGCCGGCGCGACAAAACAGCCCGTTTGGTCCCGGCGTTTGTTCCTGGGAAGCGTTGCATCGGGCATTGTCATGGCAAAAGGGTTTTCTTTTCGCGAGCCCGAGGCACAGAACCGTCTCCTGCGCCCGCCGGGGGTCACGGATGAAAATGCCTTTCTCGCCAAATGCGTTCGCTGCGGGGAATGCATGAAGGTGTGCCTGCGCTCGGCACTGTATCCGGACCTTGTCCTCGGCGGCGTGACGGGTATTTTTATGCCGGTGCTCATCCCCCGTCTCGGATATTGCGAATACAACTGCACGTTGTGCGGCCAGGTATGCCCGACGGGGGCGATCCCGCGGCTCTCACCTGAGGAAAAGAGGAAAAGCGTTATAGGTACCGCCGTATTCGACAGGAACCTGTGCCTGCCCTATGCAAAGAAGGTCAACTGCCTGGTGTGCGAGGAACATTGCCCCGTACCCGACAAGGCCATCCGCTTCGAACTGGTCACAGACATTAACTATGAAGGCAAAAGGGTGGTCCTCAAAAAACCTTATGTGGTCGATGAGCTATGCACCGGCTGCGGTATTTGCGAAAACAAATGCCCGCTCGAAGGGCGTTCGGCTATCGAGGTATTTTCCCGAAGAAACAGGCGAGCGACCTAGCCATGGTCCGGTTCGGTGCGCTGCGGGACCCTGTATAAGGCACGTTGTATCGCATCGCTCAATTCGGCCATGCGGTATGGCTTCGCAATAACCCCGGCAAAGCCGTACTGACCAAACATCGCCATGACGGGATCGTTCGAATAGCCGCTTGATACTATCGCTTTGACAGCGGGATCGATCTCGAGGAGCCGCAGGATAGTCTCCTTGCCCCCCATGCCGCCGGGGATGGTTATGTCGAGTATGACGATATCGAACGGTACTCCGGAATTACGCGCCTCGACATACTTCCTTACGGTCTCGTTGCCATCCGCTGCGGTTTCCACCTCGTATCCGAGGTTTTCGAGCATGTCCTTCGTTATCTGGAGTATCATCTCCTCATCGTCCATGTGAAGGACCCTCGTCCTTACCGCCGGCCTGCCACGGTCAGCGATCCGCCGGCCGGTTCCCGGTTGTTCATCCGACGCCCTCAGATATACATAGAAGGTTGTCCCGAAACCCGGTTTTGATTCGACGGCGATATGGCCCTCGTGGTTCTTGATGATCGAATAGGATGTCGCAAGACCGAGCCCGCTGCCTTTCTGATTTGTCGTAAAATAAGGATCGAATATCTTACCCGTATGTTCCGGGGCTATGCCTGCACCATTGTCCCGTATCGATATCCTCACATAGCTGCCCGGGTCGAGAAAGACGCCGTGCTCTGCCGTCACGCTCCCAAAAACCGCGTTGCCCGCCGCGATCGTGATGCCGCCGCCGGCCGGCATGGCCTGCTGAGCGTTGATGACGAGGTTGTTGATCACCTGCCCGATCTGTCCCTCGTCAATGTCGACCAGGAAGAGGTCCGGGGCCAGAGAGAACTGGCATTTCACCCCGGAACCGGTCAATGCAAATTTGGCGGACTCGCGGAGGACCTTTTGGACACCCATCGTCTTCTTGACCGGAGTGCCGCTGCGGGAGAAGGTCAGGAGCTGGTACGTAAGGTCTCTGGCCCTCATGACAGCCTGTTCGGCATCCGTGAGACGCTTCAACAGTTTTTCATTCTCCGGATCGATCCCCAGCCGGGCCAATGAGATATTACCGAGAATTGCCGCAAGGATATTGTTAAAGTCGTGGGCGATCCCGCCTGCAAGGATGCCGACCGATTCAAGTTTATTCATCTTCTGCAATTCCTCGTCCATTTTCTTCTTTTCCGTGACATCACGGAAGACGAGGACGACCCCGGTTATCTGTCCCTTCCGGTCCCGTATGGGCGCACCGCTGTCCGCAACTATCAGTTCGCGGCCTTCTTTCGCTACAAGCACTGAATGGTCGCTCAGTTCAGTCACCGCACCCAGGCGCAGGACTTCCTCTAAGGGATTCTCGCAAGCCTGACGTGTCCGCTCGTCGATAATGCAAAAAACGTCTCCAAGGTCTTTCCCTATCGCTTCGCTCTGGGTCCACCCGGTCAATTGCTCGGCTATCGCATTGATCAGGACGATCTTCCCTGAACGGTCAGTAGCGATCACCCCATCCCCGATCGAGCGGAGCGTAACAGTGAGGCGCTCCGTTTCGTCGGCAAGCGCGTCTTCGGCTGCCCGGCGCAACGTTATATCCTCGAAGGTGACGATATGGTCGCCATTTTTGTGCTTTACCGTGGTGAAATTTATGATCTTTGTCGATCCATCCTTGCACGACACCGGAAAACTTTTCGACATTTTTTCGCCAACAGGTGTCACTGCACTATCCGCTTTCAAGGCCTCGACAACACTGGCGCGGAGCTGCCGGTCGGGATATGCCTTTTGAAGCCAGGCCCTCCGGTCCGGTATATCGGCAAGCGTATAGCCGAATATCTCCGTAAATTTCGGGTTCACATAAAGGTACCGGCCATTCCTGTCATACATGGCCATCCCGAAAGGGGCGTTCTCAATAAGGGCCTCGAACCTCTGACGTTCAGCGATCAGTTTTTCTTCCGCCAGTTCTTTTTCCGACATGTCCCGTACGAGGCAGAAAAGGAGGTGCTCATCGCCATACGAGACCGGACTGGCGGTGATCTCGACGGGAAACGTCGCGCCGTCCCTCGCCATGTGACGCGACCTGAACGTACGCGGCCCGTTCTTGAACGCCTCTTCGATGATAGGCCTCAACCGGCCCGACCTGAAATCCGGGTCGATGTCCCCGGCAGACAGTGCCAGGAATTCTTCTTTCGAATATCCAAGCTTCCTGCATGCGGACTCGTTCGCAAAGACGAAATGACCGTCAGGCTTCACCCAGAACATTGAATCGGAAGCGTGATCCACGGAAAAACGGAAAAGCCATAATTCTTTGTCAACCATACTTAATCCTACATTATTCAAGGCCGGTATTGTATGAAAATCTTCTCAAGAGGCCCCTCTCCCCGAACCGTGGCCATCTTGATAAAAAGAGAAGAATGTTTATAATATACGCTAGGACTCATTGTCGGGGGTTGTATGAATACATTCAAAACATTCCTTCTCATGGTCGTTTTGACCGTCATCCTCGTTGGTCTTGGCGGGATCATAGGAGGCAGGTCGGGGGCGATGATCGCTTTTGCCGTGGCCTTTCTCATGAACTTCGTCAGCTACTGGTTCTGCGATAAGATCGTGCTGAAAATGTACGGTGCCCGGGAAGTTTCCGAGCGGGAAGCGCCTCACCTGTACGGTTCCGTCGCGTCACTCGCGGGGCGCGACGGCCTCCCGATGCCGCGGGTGTTCATTATCGAGGATGACAGCCCGAATGCGTTTGCGACAGGGCGTGATCCGGACCACAGCGTCGTCGCGGTGACGACCGGTATCCTGCGGATCCTTACCCGGGAGGAACTGGAAGGGGTCCTGGCGCACGAGCTCTCTCACATCAAGCACCGCGACATCCTCATACAGAGCGTGGCTGCAACCCTTGCGGGGGCAATAACGATGATAGCCAACTGGGCGCGGTTTGCCGCGTTCTTCGGAGGCGGGCACAGCGACGACGACGAGGGCGGCAATATATTTACGGTCATAATCTTTTCCGTCATTGCGGCATTTGCCGCGATGCTTATCCAGCTGGCCATATCCCGCTCGCGGGAATACCTTGCCGATGATTCAGGGGCGCGGCTCTGCGGAAACCCCCTTTATCTTGCCGGCGCATTGCGCAAATTGACGGCCGGGGTGGCACGGACCCCCATGAACGACGCCAACCCGTCGACTGCGCCTCTTTTCATCGTAAACCCGTTCAGTGCGGGGGGCGTCATGGCATTGTTCAGCACGCACCCGCCCATCGAAGAGAGGATAAGAAGACTGGAGGACATGGCCTATCGGCGCTGATTTCGGAAACCTCCTGAGGGCCGCCTCGATCCGGATCATACGCGAAGTTGAATCCGGCAAATTTCTTGATGAGTCCGTTGACAGCATTTTTTCCCGGTCGAAATTAAGCGGCCCTCAGCGGGCGCTCATCTATGAGATAGCCTCCGGCGTTGTGCGCTGGCGGGGATATCTCGACCTCATCATCTCGCGCTACGCCGCAAAACCGGTGCAAAAGGAGATCAGGCATCTTCTCTGGACATCGATCTACCAGGTGGGTTTTATGAAAAAAGCCCACTATCACGTCGTGAAGGAATCGGTGGAGTATGCAAAGAAGGAACACGGCAGGCCGGTGGCCGGATTCCTGAACGCGGTCTTGAGAAAATTCATCAATGACGCACAACTCAAGGAAATGCCTGAAGCGGACAAGATACGGGCAAGCTTTCCAAACTGGCTGTGCCGGAGGTGGTCCGACCGTTTCGGAACTGAAGGGGCTGACACGCTCCTTGCGGAATTCATGCGTGAGCCGCGATTTGCCCTTCGGGTGAACACGGCCTGCATCACTGTCGAAGAAGCCGGGCAACGGCTCGCCGACGAAGCGATCGTTGCCGTTCGCGGGCAATTTTCACCGTCCGCACTGTTGGTGGACCGGCTGCTGCCTGTCATGGCAACATCCCTCTTCCGGCAAGGGCTCGTGAGCATTCAAGGTGAGGCGTCCCAGCTTGCCGGGATGGCGGTCCGGGAAGCTAAGGGGCAAATGGTTCTCGATGCCTGCTGCGGGTCCGGCACGAAGACGCGCCAGATAACCGAATTGTGCCCCGGCTCTTCCGTTTACTCAATGGACAATGACCTGATGCGCCTGACGCTGTCCGCGCTCAATACTTCCGTTCTTTGCGGGGACTCGCTCAAACCCCCTTTCAAACCGGGAAGTTTCGATACCATTCTTGTCGACGCCCCCTGTTCATCCCTGGGCATCATCCGCAAGCACCCGGAGATAAAATGGCGGCGCACCAAGGGCGACATACGGAGGTTTGCCGACCTTCAGCTCGCCATGCTCAATTCGTTGTGGGACCTTCTGGCCGGGGGCGGGAGAATGATCTACAGCGTTTGTTCCTTCGAGCCGGAAGAGACCTGCGACGTCATTCATAACCTGTCAAAAGAAAAGAAGTTTACACTTGAAAATCCGCTGCCGTTCCTGTTTAATAAGGATTATTTCATCTCACTGCCTCACGAGACGGCTATGGACGGTTTCTTTATAGCACGATTAAGAAAACCATGAAACTCATAAAGATAATACTCTGCATTATAACCCCGGTTATCGTCTTTGGCCTGTCGACCTACCTGACGATCAGTCTTACCCTCAAATTCCAGCAGACTACGATCTGCCCCGATATACGGGGCAAGACGGTGGAGGACGCCCGCGAGACAATGAAGCGCAAGGGGCTCAATCTCGTCGTCCTCAGGTACGAGAGGCGCAACGATGTGCCGTATAACCACATCACGGTTCAAAAACCTGAGGCCAACATATCGACCAAGAAGGGGCGGATTGTGTACGTTATCGTCTCAGAGGGCCCGGAATTGATGAAGACCCCGAGCTTTGTCGGGCTTACCACCGAAGAGGCACAGAGAATGTTCGGAGAAAAACACCTCGTCCTGGAAAAAACGATAATGGTCCCCGGCCCGAAAGCCGGAAAGGTTATAGCGCAACTGCCGTCGCAGGGGAGCGATATTCTGGAATACGGGAAGGTAACGCTTTTCGTGGGCACTCAGCCGCGATCGTATTATCTCATGGCAGACAAAAAGAATATCCATTATAATGAGCTTGCCGATGAGTTTGAATCGAGGGGTATCAAATACAGGTTGAATTACGCCCGGGGCGACAACTCCGAATCACGGGGCGTCGATTACTCGGTCCCTCCCCGGACATTGTTTGCATCGACCGAGGAAATTGTGATCAACATACGTTAGTACCGGAGGCCTTATGAAGGATATACTCATTGCGCCGTCAATATTGTCCTGCGATTTCCTGCGTCTCGGACAGGAGATACGGGATGTTGAGGAGGCAGGGGCCGACTGGATCCATGTCGATGTGATGGACGGTCATTTTGTCCCCAATATTACTATCGGGCCATTACTCGTCGAAGCGCTTCGCAGGATCAATACGAAGCCCCTCGACGTCCATCTTATGATCGAGAACCCCGCCCGGTACGTCGAGGAATTTGCCCGCGCGGGTTCCGACATCATCACCATCCATGCGGAGGCGGATAACCATCTTTACCGGACGCTGGACGTGATCAAGGAATCGGGGGCCAGGGCCGGGATATCGTATAATCCTGCGACACCTCTCACGGGTTTGAAGCACATCATTCACATCGTCGATCTCGTCCTTATCATGACAGTCAACCCGGGATTCGGAGGCCAGACGTACATACCGTCAGTGGCACCGAAAATTACGGAAGCCAGAAAGATCATCGACAGGGCCTCCCGCTATATCGACCTCGAGGTCGATGGCGGGATCAAGGCATCGAATGCGGCGGAGGTCGTCAAAGCCGGCGGGAATGTCCTTGTCATGGGGACAGAGATATTTCATAGCGAGGATTACCGGAACAAGATCGATGAAGTGAGGCTCCGGATCGGCTACTGATGTATGCAACTCAAGAGGCAAAAAACATACAAAGGCGTTTTTGAAACCGCAAAGGAGACGCTTCTCCGGGATGGGGACATCCCGGAGAAGGTATTCCGGGCAGGTTTACGCCATGATGAACGCGGAGACAGTATTCGCGTATTCGTCCCTTTTTTCAACGAAACGATCCTCCTGACATTGCCCGCGGTTGCGTTTGCCGGTGAGACAGGCACGAACATCACGCTCGTTACCCGGATAATCATTCTGCATTATCTTAACACAGCGTCCGGCACCCCGTTCGTGGGCGAGAAGATTGCGTACGGCGACATCCCTGCCTGTATGCACTACGGGCCCGTCTTCGAGAAAAGGGTCCTCAAACCCCTTATCAGGGCCTTCGGGTATGATAAATATTCATTTCAGGAAGCAGGGAAACTTATGGGGGCGCGTGAAGAGAAGTTTGGAGATGCGTCATTTACCCTGTTCGCCTTGCCCAAGGTCCCGGTAACCTTTGTTCTCTGGGAAGGCGATGAGGAATTCCCGCCCCGGGCGAAAGCACTTTTCGACCCGTCGGTCACAGGGTATCTCCCGCTGGAGGATATCGTGGTCATTGCGAAGCTGGCGGCAGGAAGGATCCTTAAAACGGCCATGAAAAAATTTCACGACGAGGATTGACAATGATATTTAAACAATTCAATTTTGACGGGTGCCTGGGATATGTCATTGCATGCAGCGTTCACAGGAAAGGCGCGGTCATCGATCCCTCCCATGACGCACAACCTTTTCTTGATTTTATCGCCTCTCACTCACTGGCGATAGAGTACGTGATCGACACGCACACACACGTCGACCATGTCTCCATCGCCCCCGAACTTGCCGATGCCCTCGGCGCAAAAACGGTGATGGGCCGACTGACGCCGGTTCAGCGCGAAATCGGATCAAAGGTGACGGACCTCTTCGGCATCGAAACGATCCTGGCGGAGAATGCCCGGAACCGGATCGATATGTACCTGGGGGATGGGGATGAGCTGCACATCGGTGACACTACCCTCAAGGCAGTCGAGACGAAGGGGCACACGCAGGACCATATATCCATCCTTGCCGGAGACCGCGTCTTTACCGGTGACACGCTCCTTATCGGCCAGTGCGGAAGGACGGACCTGCCGGGCGGAAGCTCTCAGGATATGTATGAAAGCCTCTTCCTGAAAATGATGCCGTTGTCCGACGATCTCATCGTATACCCTGCGCATGACTACAGGGGAAACATAAACTCATCCCTCGGTTTTGAAAAAACCAACAATGTTTGCCTCAAGACGAAAAGGACCCCGGATGAATTCACGAAGTTCTTGAAAGGCCTTTTCCCGCCCCTTGACGCAAAGACGGGCAAA
>CALMFJ010000094.1 GCA_937862865.1 uncultured Pseudomonadota bacterium
AACGTAGAACGCGGAACCGTTTTTTTCCGGAATTAAAAAGGGTCCGCGCCGAATGCGGACCCTTTTTAATAGGCTCAATATTTACTATACGATGGATTTCAGTTTTTCCTGGAGGTTCTTGGTGAATTCCTTTTCGGTGTCCTTCGCCTTTGCCCTCATGATCCTGTCGCCGAACATGGCGAGCTTGCCGACGATGTTGACGTCCGTCTTGTAGCTCACCTCGACGTCGCCGTTGCCCAGGTCTTTCAAATCAACGACGGTCTTGTTCTTGAAGTGACCGAGCTTGGTCATGTCTTCGCCTTCGCCTTCGATCTCCATGTGGGTCGGTTTGTTGACGACGGTCAGTTTGTTGACGAATTTCAGCCTGGCCTTGATGGGGCCGACCTTCTGTTTCACGATGCATTCGTACGACGTGTCATCGATAATGTTCACTGATTCTGCGCCCGGAAGGCAGGTGAGGATCGTATCGGGTTTCAGCAGGAAATCGAAAAGCTTGTCGATCGGTGCTTTTAAGGTAAATCCGCCCTCTATGATCATGGATATTCCTCCTTATTAGGTTTCTACGGGGCCCCGAAATCGGGGCCCCAGATTTATTACAGCTTGTCCTGTGCCTTTTCGATCAGATCGGACAGTATTTCATAGCTCTTGTTTCCCGGCTCGGTTGTCTGAGCGAGGAGGAGTTCGATGTATGAGTGACCCTGGGACTCGATCCATGCCCGGTGTGCCTTGTCGCCGGTGCCGAACATGTGGCGAGCAACCTGTTTGCTGTTAGGCCATTCTTTTTTGCATGCTGGACATTTAAAGCTCACGGTAAACCTCCTTGGTTATCTTAAATAATCGTTACTTCTGGGCTTCCTGTTCCTTCTTCTCCCTTAAGGCCTTGAGGATCCTCTCCGGGGTGATCGGGAGCTCTTTCATCTGAATGCCCATTGCATTGAAAACTGCGTTGCCGAGCGCCGCCGCCGTCGGGTTGGTGAGGCCTTCACCGGCCTCCTTCGCTCCATACGGTCCTTCGGGCTCGTAGGTGTCGATCTCGATAATGTCGGTCTTCGGCATCTCGGGGGCCTTGATCACCTTGTAGTCGACAAGGTTCGGGTTCATCATTTTGCCGTCTTCAAAAGGCATGTCTTCGAGATATGCATAGCCGAGTGCCATGGAGGCAGCGCCTTCAAGCTGGCCTATAAGTCCCAGCGGATTGATCGGCTGCCCGCAGTCGTGCGCCGTCATGACTTCGTAAATCTTGATCTTGCCCGTTTCAGGATCGATCTCGGCGTCAACTGCCTGCATCATGTAGCTGTACGCGGGGGATATCATGCCTTTCCGGTGCGGTGTGTAGTAGCCGCGGCCCACAATGCGCTGGCCGTCTTTTCCCCTGAGGGCCTTCTTGACGAGGTCGCCGTAAGGCAGACCGCGTTCCGGACGTGCGACGATATGGACCCACCTGTCCTTGATGTCGAGGTCGTAAACAATGTTGATGCCCATCTCGGCGTAGGCAAACTCGAGAAGCTGTTTTTTCGCGTCTTCACAGGCCATCTTGACGGCGTTCCCTGCCATGAGGGTCTGCCGTGATCCCCAGGCGCCGAGGTCGGCGGGGCAATGGTCGGTGTCGCCGGAATGGACCTTGATGTCTTCTATTTTGACGCCCAGCGTTTCGGCGGCAATTATCGCCATCGTGGTGTTCGAGCCCTGCCCGATGTCCTGGCAGCCGACGTGGAGCTCGACCGTACCGTCAAAATTTATCGTTACAACAGCCGAAGAGAAGGAATAGGGCGAATCGAACCAGTTGAAGATACCGCCTGACATAAAACCGCAGGAGGAGATGCCGATGCCCCTGTTGGCCGGCAGTTTGCCTTTTGACTTGACCCATTTTTCGATCTCGTTGATGCACTGCTCGAGACCGCAGCTCGCGATGAATGCCTGTCCCGGGACTTCATAGCCCTCGGTATGGCCGTTTTTCCGCCTTACTTCAAACGGGTCGAGGCCGAGGTCGGCGCATATCCAGTCGATCTGCTGCTCGGAGCAGAACATGGCCTGGGGGGCGCCGAAACCGCGCATTGATGTCGACGGCATCGTGTTGGTGTATACCCGGTAACCGTCATAACGGTAGCCTCTCCATTTGTACGGAAAAGAATGGAAGAAACCGGAAAGATACAGCGCCGTCGCACCCATGCCCGTATAGGCCCCGCCGTTCGAGAACATGCGGGATTCACGTGCGCAGAACGTACCGTCTTTTTTGATGCCGGTGCGGACATAATAGAACATCGGGGTCCGCCTTTTGGAAGCGATAAAGTCTTCTTCGCGTGTCAGAACGATCTTTACCGGTTTATGGAGCTTCATGGAGAGGACGCCGCTGCAGAACTGGGCGGAGTCGATCTCAAACTTCCCGCCAAAGCCGCCGCCGACGTACGGCGCCAGAACACGGACATCGCCATCGCGAAGCCCGAAAACGCCCGCGAGAAGCGCCTGATGATAATAGGCCGATTGGGTGGAGGTCCACACGGTCAATTTGCCGTCCGGGGTAAAGCTTGACACCGCCGCGCGGGTTTCCATACACATGTGGTGCTGGCCGGAGCATTTGAACCAGTCTTCCCTGATATAATCCGCTTCTTCAAATGCCTCGTCGACATCGCCCCACTCAATATGGCGGGTCACGTTGACATTTCTCTCGACACCTTCATGGATCGTCGGGGCCTCTTTCTTGATGGCCTCGAGCGGTTCAAAAACGGCGGGGAGGACCTCATAATCAACATCGATAAGATCGAGGGCGGCCTCGGCGATCTCCTCCGTCACTGCAGCAACCGCAGCGACAGGCTCGCCAATGTAACGGACCTTTTCCAGGGGAAGGATCTGCTCGTCGCAGAGCTCTTCATAGCGTCTCCAGATGCCCTGTTTAATGCCAAGGGTGTCTTTGCCGGTCACAACCGCTTTCACGCCGGGGAGCTCCAATGCTCGCGTCGCATCAATGTTCAGTATTTTTGCGTGAGGATGGGGGCTGCGGAGGATCTTGCCGTAGAGCATGCCGGGAAGTGTGACATCAAAGGTGTAAGTCGCCCGGCCTGTTACCTTCGCAACGCCATCTATATTATGAACTGGTGTATTGATAACAGAATATTTTGCGTGACTCATCTTACTCCTCCTTATATTTGCCCTGGGCAACAGCGTCAATTGCCCTTACGATGCTGTTGTAGCCCGTACACCGGCAGACATTGCCCTCGATGCTCTCTCGGATCTTCTCCTCGGTCGGTACCTCTCCCTTCAATTCTTCGAGAAAAGCCGTCGAAGACATGAGCATGCCCGGAGTGCAGAAACCGCACTGATATGAACCGTTGTCGAGAAAAGCCCTCTGGATCGGGCTCAGCTTGCCGTTCTTCTCGAGGCCTTCCACTGTCGTTACGTCCATATCCTGGCACTGGATCGCAAGCACCGAGCAGGATTTAACCGAAAAACCATTCACGTTTACCGTGCATGCGCCGCACGACACCGTCTCGCAGCCTCTCTTCGTTCCCGTAAAGCCCAGATGGTCCCTGATAACCTCGGCAAGCAACGTCTTGGGATTTATATAGACTTCGTATTCGTCGCCGTTAACTTTGAAACGCAGTAATTGTTTTTCCATCTCTTTCCCTCCTTAAGCAGACTTCTGGGCCTGTTCAAAGGCCTTCTTCAGCATCCGTTTCGTGAGGACGCCAAGGACGTGCCGCCTGTGTTCCTCGGATGCATGGATATCCGCCACCGGCGCGCATTCCTCTGAAGCGATCGTGCCGGCCTGTGCGAACAGGGCATCGTCGAGCTTCTTGCCTTTCAGCAGGTCTTCCGCCTTCGTTACGCGAAGGGGTATCGGTCCCGCGTTGCCGAGAACGATGCGGGCATCCTTGCATGTGCCGTCGGCGTTCAGCGTCACTGATGCAGCCGCCGCCACGATACCCATATCGCTGTCCAGGAGGTTGAATTTCTGGTAAGCGCAGCCGAATTTCGGTTCGGGTGTCGGGACGTGCACTTCCAGGACCAGGTCACCGTGTTCCATCTGCGTTTCGAAATAATCGACAAAGAACTCGTCGAGCGGGACCACCTTTTCGCCGCCCGAGTTGCCGAATTTGATCTCTGCATTCAACGCGATGAGCACGGGGCCGGGGTCGCCGGCGGGGTCGGCGTGCGCAAGATTCCCGCCTATTGTGCCCCAATTCCGGGTCTGGATCGATGCCAGCTTCTCTTCCATCGCTACGAGTACGGGGTATTTCTTCGCGATGATGTCCGATTTCTCGATCTCGCGGTGCGTTGTCGTAGCGCCGATCCGCAGGCCGTCCTTTTCGTCGAACTTGATGTAGCTCAGTTCCTTCACATGCTTGATGTCGAGGAGGTATTCGGGAGCAACCATGCCCTGCCTCATGACGATCAACAAGGACTGGCCGCCGCAGATGACTTTGCAATCATCGTGTTCCGCGTACATCGCAAGCGCTTCTTTCAGGCTTGCAGGCTTCAGGTAATGAAAATCGTTGATCATAATCCTCTCCTTTCTATTGATTCTTGATTCTTTAGCGCTTATCTGGCGTGTCGGTCGAACTCCATTTCTTCAAGACGGCAAATTCCCGCTCAACACCATATTCTTCAACATTCCGCACACACTGCGCCCCAACGTCGATCTTTTCGGGCATTCCGAAAGTTTCGTCAGGCTCCTTCTTCTTTTCCGCCTCCTTTAGTTCCTTGATCCGCTCCGGATCAAAAGACGTTCCTTTATATGCAGCAGAATAGCACAGATAGTAGTGACGGCCGCGATAGACCGGACATTCGGTACAGGCAGAGCCTGAAATCGGACAAAGTATTTTGTGTTTGGCCATAAAGAACACCTCTGAGAAAATGAAAAAATGCCCTGAAAAGCATTGTGTCGCAAATTATTGCGGATATTTGCCCGAAAGTCAAGTTAATTTTTTACCATAATAAACGTAATCGTATAGCATATAATATTGCAGGGTTTTTTTTGATCTACTTTGTTCAACATCATGAACAGGCTCGTGTTTTCTTGCAATTATTGTTGACAAAGAGGATTCCGTTTACATAGAATTGAGAAAATATTATTTCAGGAGGGGTTTATGAAACGGTTTTTCGGGGTAAAATCATTGCTTGTTGTTGTTTTCTTTGCGGCCACATGCCTCGCTTTTTTCCCGGTAATGGCCTCTGCACAGAAGGTCATCACGCTTAATTACTCGAATTTCTTCCCGGCACCGCACAAGAACAGCGTTCTTGCACAGCAGTACTGCAAAGAGATCGAAAAGAGGTCCGGCGGCAAAGTCAAGATAACATACTTCCCGGGCGGAACGTTGACGCCCGCGGCCCAGACCTATGACAACGTCGTGAAAGGCATTGCCGACATCGGCGAGAGCTGCTTCGCATACACCCGCGGAAAATTCCCGATGATGGAAGTCATCGATCTTCCTCTCGGCTATAAGACCGGTGTTGCGGCAACCCAGCTGATCAACCAGTTCTATGCAAAGTACCAGCCGAAAGAACTTGGGGACGTCAAGGTGCTCTGGCTCCACGCCCATGGCCCCGGCGTTCTCCTGTCAAAGAAGCCCGTCAAGACGATGGCAGATATGAAGGGCATGAAGGTCCGTGCAACCGGTCTTGCGGCCAAGGTCGTCCAGGCACTCGGTGGTGCACCTGTTGGAACAACCATGCCCGAGACATATGACGCCCTCCGCACCGGCGTTGCCGATGGCGCAATGGCCCCCGTTGAAGCAGCCCAGGGCTGGAAATGGGGCGAGGTTATCAAGTCGATCACCCAGAATTTCGGTTCGGCATACACGACCGGTATGTTTATCGTAATGAACAAGGCAAAATGGAATGCGCTTCCCGCCGACGTCAAAAAGGTTTTTGAGGATGTCAGCAAGGAATACACCGCAAAACAGGGTAAGGTATGGGACGAGATCGACAAGGAAGGTTACGCATTTAACAAGAAACTGGGAAACCAGGTGATAGCGTTATCCGCGGCCGAGGATGCAAAATGGGCAGCGGCAGTAAAACCTCTTCTTGACGAGCACGCAAAGACGCTGAAGGGCAAAGGGCTGCCGGCCGACGCGGTAAAATGGGCGGTCGACTCTCTCAAGAAACTTCAGTAAATCTAACAGAACATAAAAAAGGCTCCCGCAAAGGGAGCCTTTTTTATTGGTACGCAGTGAACAGCAAGGGGATATCCGGTTTATTGCTTTTCACTTCTTACCCTTTCCTGTTCACTGCTTACTTTTCTCACCGGTCCGCGGCGATATCCAGAAAATTCCGGAGCAGTTTCAACCCCAACGCCTGGCTTTTCTCGGGGTGGAACTGGCAGGCAAAAATATTCGCTGTTTCAACCGATGAAACAAACGGATCTCCGTAATCGGTCGTGGTGGCAATCACCCCGGGGTCAGACGGGGCGCAGTAGTATGAGTGCACGAAATAGAAGTAATCCCCCGTCTGTATACCGTTGAACATCGGGCTGTCTTTCGTGAGTGTGACGCTGTTCCAGCCCATGTGGGGCACCTTCATCGAGCCCGTGAACCGGGGAACGGTGCCCTTTATGATCCCGAGGCCCGGTGTGCCCGGGGTTTCGTCGCCCGATTCGAAAAGGATCTGCATTCCGAGACATATGCCGAGGTATCGTTTCCCGTCCCGGATATGACCTTTGATCGCAGCGGTAAGGCCCCTTTTTTCGAGGTTCTCCATGCATCTGCCGAACGCCCCGACGCCGGGGAGGACTATAACCGGTGCATTCCGGACAACGTCCGGGTCCGATGAAATAACGATGTCCGCATTGAGCCGGGAAAAGGCGTTCAGGACGCTCTTCAGGTTGCCCATGCCGTAATCGATAACGACGACCATTTTAAAGGACGCCTTTGGTGCTCAGGACGCCCCGGATCCGGTCGTCTTTCTCGACGGCGTCTTTCAGGGCCCGGGCAAACGCCTTGAAGACGGCCTCTACCTTGTGGTGCAGATTGGTGCCATACAGTAGGTTGACATGGACAGCGATTTTGGCCTCGTTGGCGAAAGCCTGGAGAAATTCCTTCACGACATCGACGTCGAAACCGCCGGTGCTCCCCTTGACCCTGCCCTTGAGGACAAAGGCCGGCCTGCCCGAGATGTCGATCGCCGCCATGCACAACGCCTCGTCCATGGGCACGGTCGCGCTGCCATAGCGCTTTATCCCTTCCATTGTCCCCAGGGCATCCCGGAAGGCCTTGCCCATCGCGATACCGATATCTTCCACGGTATGATGGTTGTCCACGTCGATATCCCCTTTCGCGGACAGCTTCAGATCGAAAAGGCCGTGTTTGGCAAAGAGATCGAGCATATGGTCAAAAAAGGGGATCCCGGTCGCGATGGTGTACGTGCCCGCACCGTCCAGCTCCCAGGACACCGAAATGGATGTTTCGTTCGTCTTCCGCTTCACCGATGCCGATCTCGCCATGGTCTTAACCCTCCCGTTACATGATGACCTTGTTGAGGGGATACTCGACTATCCCCTGGGCGCCGGCCCTCTTCAGGTCGGGGATTATGTCACGGACTACCTTTTCGTCAATTATAACCTCGATCGCGACCCATTTGTCATCAGAAAGGTTGGACACCGTCGGCGTGTGCAGCGACGGGAGGATCTGCGTCACCTTCTCCAGCTTGTTCCGCGGAATGTTCATCTTGAGACCGACCTTCTCTTCCGCGAGGAGGGCGCCCCTGAGGAGGATCACGATGTTTTCCATCTTCCTCCTCTTCCAGGGGTCTTTCCACGCGTTCCTGTTCGCTATGAGAACGGTTTCGGACTCGAGTATCGTCTCTATTATCCTCAGGTTGTTCGCGACAAGGGAGGCCCCGGTTTCCGTAACCTCGATGATGGCGTCCGCAAGGAGCGGCGGTTTCACCTCGGTCGCGCCCCAGGAAAACTCCACGCTTGCCTCGATCCCCTGTTTTTTCAGGTAACGTTTCGTAAAGCCCACGAGTTCCGTGGCGATCTTCTTGCCCTGCAGGTCTTTGACCTTCTTTATCGGCGAATTGTTCGGAACGGCAACAACCCATTTTACACCCCGGAAACCGACCTTCCCGTACCGCAGGCGTACCAGTTCGACCACCTTCGCATCCTGTTCCATGACCCAGTCAAGCCCGGTTATGCCCATGTCGAGGATCCCGTTCTCTACGTAGCGCGCCATTTCCTGCGCCCGGATCACGAGGCCTTCCATCTCGTTATCGTCGATGACCGGGACGTACGAGCGCTCCCGGAGCTTGATCGTGTACCCGGCATTCTTGAACAGCCGGAATGTCGATTCCTGCAGGCTCCCCTTCGGCAAGCCGATCTTCAGCTTCATTGTTCGAGCTCCTTTCGTGCCTTTATCGCGTCGCCGTGTGCGGGCAGGCCCTCCACCCGTGCGAGCCTTTCGGCCCTGTCGCCGTATTTCTGTATGAATTTCCTGTTTATTTTAACAACAACCTTCCTCTTTGTAAATCGGTCGACGGAAAGGCCGGCGCTGAAGCGTCCCGCCCCCGCGGTCGGAAGGACATGGTTTGTCCCGATATAGTAATCGCCCATTGCCACCGGCGTGTACGGGCCGACGTAAATGACGCCCGGATACAGGATGGAAGGCAGGCAGGCTTCCTCGCCGATAAGCTCCATATGCTCGGGCGCGATGACGTTGATCGCTTCCACGGCGCGGCCCAATTCGGTATAGTGCACCAGGTAGCTGTTCGCCTCGATCGCCTTTCTGATCGTTTCCTTCCTCGCCGCTGTTTCAAGCAGCCCTTCCATGGCCTGTTTCACGTCATTAAGGTGCGCGAGCGAAGGCGAAAATATCCCGACAGACGCCAGCTCGTCATGCTCGGCCTGGGAAAACAGGTCAAGCGCCATGAGCCGGGGCAGTGACGCGTCGGCGCACAGGATAACGAGTTCGCTCGGCCCGGCCAGCATGTCGATGCCGACGGTCCCGTACACGTCCCTTTTTGCCTCTTCGACATAGGCATTGCCCGGGCCGACGATCATGTCCACTTTCGGGACCGATTGGGTCCCGTACGCAAATGCGTATACGGCCTGCGCCCCGCCGATACGGTAGATATCGCCGATGCCGAGCAGTTTGGCCGCCGCCGCCACATGGTCGTTTATCATCCCGTTGCGCCCGGGGCTTGCGACGCATATCCTTTTGACGCCCGCTATCTGCGCCGGCACGGCGCCCATGATGAGCGAAGAAGGGTAGGATGCCGTGCCGCCCGGCACATAGACCATCGCGTTCTCGACGGGCACGTGCTCCTCGACAACGCGCAGCCCCTCGCTTTTGTATATGCGTTTCTTCGGCTTCTGCCCTTTATGGTACGAGGTGACGTTCTTTATCATCCCCTTGAGGATCGCGACATCCGCCCGCGGGACCCGCGAGGCCGCGCGCCCGATCTCGTCCGCCGAGAGCTTGATCGGGAAATCTTTGTCCCAGCGGTCCCAGGCCTTCGAGAAATCCCTGAGCGCCCCGTCCCCCCGCAGCATCACCTCTTCCTTTATCTTTGCGACGGACCTGCGAACATCGCGTTTTTTTCCTTCCCTGCCGGTCTTTACGAAGGATATGAGGCTCTCGTATTCTTTTTCAAGCTCCCATACTTTCATCTTTCACCCTTTCGATCTTCGCACCGAGCTTTTTCAGCTTTTCCTCTATGCGTTCGTATCCCCGGTCTATATGGTATATCCGGGACACCTCCGTCATGCCGTATGCCGAAAGCCCTGCGATGATGAGGGAGGCGCTCGCCCTCAGGTCCGTCGCCATCACCTTCGCTCCCGATATCGATTCCACCCCGTGGACTATCGCGGTATTCCCGACCACCCGTATATCCGCGCCCATCCGGCGCAGTTCGGCCGCGTGCATCATCCGGTTCTCGAAGATGGTTTCGGTTATCGCGCTCACGCCCCGCGCAGTGGTCATGGCAGCCATGAGCTGCGCCTGCATGTCGGTCGGGAACCCCGGATAGGGAAGGGTTTTTATGTCGACCGCCATCGGCCTTTTCTTCGACATCGACGCCTTCACCGTTTTCCCGTCGGCCGTGATCTCCATGCCTGTCTCTTTCAGCTTGTCGATGACCGCTTTGATATGCTCCGGCACACAGTTCTCGAGCACGATGTTCCCCCGCGTCATGCCGCACGCCGCGAGGAAGGTGGACGCCTCGATCCTGTCCTCGATGACGTCCCACGAACAGGGGATGAGCTCCTTCACCCCCGTGATCCGGATGACCGGGGTGCCCTCCCCGTCGATGCGTGCGCCCATTTTTTTGAGCATCCGGGCGAGGTCGACAACCTCGGGTTCCCGCGCCGCATTCTCGATGACCGTCTCCCCTTTTGCAAAAACAGCCGCCATGAGAAGGTTCTCTGTCCCCCCGACGGTCACCGTGTCAAAAACGATGCGAGCGCCCTTAAGCCTTTTTGCCGCAACGTCGACGTAGCCTTCGCGGATCGCCACTTCGCAGCCGAGGGCGGACAGTCCTTTCAGGTGAAGGTCTATGGGCCTCTCCCCGATCGCACACCCGCCCGGGTATGACACGGTCGCCTTCTTAAGGCCCCCTATCAGCGCGCCGAGCACAAGCACGGATGCCCGCATCTTTTTCACGAGCTCATACGGAGCGACGTGGTTGTCGACCTTCCCTGAATCGACACTGATGGTGTGTTCGTCCTGCCAGGTGCAGCGCGCCCCGAGAAGATCGAGCAGGTGCATCATCGTCGTCACGTCCATGAGCCGCGGCACGTTGCCGATGGTGTACACGCCCTTTTGCAGTAAAGTCGCGGCGAGAACGGGCAGGACCGCGTTCTTTGACCCGCTTATCCGGACCGTGCCCTTTAATCTTTCCCCGCCTTCTATGACAAATTTATCCATGGCCGGCGACCACCCTTTCCTTGTTCGCGTAGTCATTTATGATCTGTATGCCGAGGCCCGCCCCTTCGAGAAGAGCTTTGAGCTCCCGTGCCTGGTGCGCGGAGCCTATCTCGAGGAGGATGTCCCCGCCGGGAACAAGCCGGCCCGGAAGCGAGGCGATGAGCCTCCGGTACACGTCGAGGCCGTCTTCCCCGCCGTCGAGCGCCAGGCGGGGCTCAAAATCCCGGACATCGGGCATCAGCTGCGCCAGTTCCCCGCTCGTCACGTAGGGGAGGTTCGCAAGGATCATATCAAATTGTATTCCGGTACCGAGCGCCTCGAAAAGGTCCGAGCAGGCGAATTCGGTCAAGCCGTCAACGCCGAGCGACCGCGCGTTCTGTCGGGCACACTTCAGGGCCTCGTGCGATATGTCAACGCAGAAGACCCGGTTTCCCGTTTCTTTTGCCACTATCGTGCCGATAGCACCCGAGCCGCACCCCATATCCAGGATTGTGCGGCCCTTTGCGCCCCGCAGTCTCTCGAGGGCCCCTTCGACGAGGACCTCGGTTTCGGGCCGGGGTATCAGGACATTTTCATTCACCGTGAAGGTTTCGGAAAAGAATTCGCGCCTGCCCGTAATATACGCCAGCGGCTTTCCCGACATGCGCTCATTGAGGCACTTTTCAAGGACCTCAAGGTCCGCGTCGGCAATGTCCGAGTCCAGGTCCGCGTACAGCCGCTCGGGGGTGAGGCTGCAGGCATAACAGAGCGCCGCGACGCGGTCGGTCCTCGATAGGCCCGTCTGTCCTGTAATGACCTGCCTGATCTTCACCTTGTCTATCCTTTTTTCAGCGCTTCCGAACGGAAATGGGCGTTGATCGGGCCGGTTATCTCTTCGATGTTCCCGTTGAGGACATCCTGCAGTTTATACAGAGTGAGGCCTATCCTGTGGTCGGTGACGCGTCCCTGGGGAAAGTTGTACGTCCTGATGCGTTCGCTGCGGTCGCCCGTCCCTACCTGTTTGCGCCTCTCGTCGGAGATCTCCTGCTCCTTTTCGCCTTCAAGCTTTTCTTTGAGCCGCGCCCTGAGCACGCGCATGGCCTTTGCCTTGTTCTTGTGCTGGGATTTTTCATCCTGGCATGTGACGACCATGCCGGTTGGTATATGGGTTATCCGGACGGCCGAATCCGTCGTGTTGACGTGCTGTCCTCCCGGGCCGCTCGACCGGAAGAGGTCGATCCTCAGCTCGTCGGGGTTGATGTTTATCTCCAGCTCTTCGGGTTCGGGAAGGACCGCAACGGTTATCGTGGAGGTGTGTATCCTCCCCTGCGCCTCCGTCTCGGGCACGCGCTGCACCCGGTGGACGCCGCTTTCGTACCGCAGGGTATTGTAGGCGTCTTTGCCTTCGATAACGACGATCACTTCCTTGAACCCGCCAAGGTCCGACGGGCTCGAGCTCATGATCTCCGTTTTCCAGCGCATTCTCTCCGCAAATTTCATATAGGACGCAAAGAGGTCCCGTGCGAAAAGGGCCGCCTCTTCCCCTCCCGTACCGGCCCTGATTTCCAGGAACATGCTTTTTGCCTGTTTTTCCGTCTTCCTGAGGAGTGTCTCGGCGAGGTCGTTCTCTATCCTCACCATTTCTTTTTCGAGGCTGCCGAGCTCTTCGCGGGCGAGCTCCTTCATCTCCTCGTCCGCCTCGTGCTTCAAAAGCTCCGAGGTCTTCTCGTGCTCCGCCTTCGTTTCCTTCCACTGACGGTACGCGTCAACGACCTCTTTGAGGTCGGTCCTCTCCTTGGCGAGCTTCTTGTACTCATCCATGTTGGAGAGGGCCTCCGGCTTCATCATCTCCGCCTCGATATCATCGAAGCGTTTCTCGAGCTCTACAAGCTTTCCGAACATTACTTCTGTTTCTTGCCGTATTTCCTTTCGAACTTCTCGACCTGACCGGCTGAATCAAGGCGTTTTTCCTTGCCCGTGAAGATGGGGTGGCATTTGGCGCAGATTTCAACTGTTATCCTGTCTTTCACCGAAAGGGTCTCGAACGTGTAGCCGCAGGCGCATTTGACCGTGGCCTTTTTCAGTTCGGGGTGAATTCCTTTTTTCATTATACTTATCCTCCTTTGCTCATCGAATAGAGAAAGTCTTTATTAGAATCCGTATCGGC
>CALMFJ010000095.1 GCA_937862865.1 uncultured Pseudomonadota bacterium
TCAGGCACCGGGGTGACGGCCAGGGGAGGATGGAACGTTGTTAAGGTACCTGGCGGGGATGACGGCGGTAGTAGCTTATTATACCAATGACCGTTAAGCGTTGCCTTCATCGTCTGTTCAGACCGCAGTCACGCCATGCGGCCTGATACCCCGCAATAATATTGGCTTTAAGGACGAAAACTGTTGACACGTTATACATAATAATAGTTAGATATATTGCCATGTGAATTTTTTAATTTTTCAAAAACCAAATCTAATTAGGAGGGGCTGTATGGATATAAAAACGATCGGAGTTTTGGGCGCTGGCGTCATGGGTAACGGCATTGCTCAGGTAGCCTCAATGGCCGGGTACAATGTCATCTTGAGAGATATCGAAGACAGGTTCGTCGAAGGCGGTATCAAGAATATCGATAAGTTCCTCGCAAAAACAGTCGAAAAAGGCAAAATGTCGGCTGATGACAAGAACGCCATCATGGGCAGGATCAAAGGCACGACCGATATGGGCGCGATGAAGGACGCTGATTTCATCGTCGAGGTTGTTGTCGAAGTAATGAATATAAAGAAACAGGTCTTTAAGGAACTCGATGAGATCACGAAACCCGATGTCATCCTTTCCTCAAATACATCATCAATGTCGCTGACCGAAATGGCGACCGCAACAAAGAAACCGGACAAGGTTGTCGGCATGCACTTTTTCAACCCGGTCCCCCTCATGAGGCTCGTTGAGGTTATCCGCGCGGTCCAGACAAGCGATGCAACAGTGGCGACAACGATCGCCCTTACCGAGAAATTCGGCAAAGTTCCTGTCGAAGTCAAAGTCGACATCCCCGGCTTCCTCGTCAACAGGCTGATGGTCCCCCACTTCATCGAAGCCATCAAGCTCTACGAGCAGGGCATTGCGTCCAAGGAAGATATCGACAAGGCAGCCAAGCTCGGCCTCAACTACCCGATGGGCCCGTTCGAACTGATGGACCTCACCGGCCTCGACATCAACCTCCATGTCCAGCAGTACTTTTATGACAACCTCCCGAAAGAGCTGAAATGGGATCCCCCCCTGGCGCTCAAGAATCTCGTAAAATCGGGAAATCTGGGCCGTAAGAGCGGAAAAGGCTGGTACGATTTTTCTAAATAACACACGGGAAAGGAGGGCTCCCCATGGCCTATGAAACTATCATAGTCGAGAAGGAAGCACCGGTCGGGATAATCAAGCTGAACAGGCCTCCCGTGAACCCGTTGAGCGTCCAGTCCTACTATGACCTCTACGATGCGATCGTAGACCTCGAAAAAGACGATTCCATTGGCGCCATTATCATTACAGGAAACGGCGATAAGGCCTTCGGTGCCGGCCTTGATGTAAAAGATGTTATGGGAAAATCAGGGGGCGAGACACTCGATTTCCTCTGGACCGCTCCCCGTAAAACGTTTGATAAATTAACTTCCATCGCTAAACCCACGATAGCCGCGGTTTTTGGCCTTGCCCTCGGCGGCGGGTGTGAAGTAGTGTTATGCTGTGACCTCAGGATTGCCTCCGAAGACGCCGTCTTCGGAGTTCCGGAGATCAACCTGGGGATCATGCCGGGCTCCGGCGCCACCCAGCGCCTCCCGAGGCTGGTAGGCCTCCCCAAAGCGAAAGAGATGCTGTTCTTCGGTGACACGGTCAACGCTGAAGAGGCATACCGCGTGGGCCTTGTCAACAAGGTCGTCCCGAGAGACAAATTGATGGAAGAAGCAAAGAAATGGGCAACCAAGCTCGCGGCAAAACCGAAAGCAGCTCTCGCACTGATCAAGAAATGTGTCGACACAGGTATGGACACGAATATCGCGACAGGGTTGACCCTTGAAATGGATTCCTTTTCCATTGCGTTCACGTCGGAAGACGGACGTGAGGGTATCAATGCCTTCGTGGAGAAAAGGAAACCGAATTACAAAGGCAAGTAACGGCGTACAATGAACGCCGGCAAAGAACAGTATCGGAGAGAACGACTGGCGCGGAATTCTGAACTGAATGACCGGTAAGAGCGCCCTGATCTAACAAAATACTAAGGAGGAGGTAGTTTCATGAAGACTTTTTCAAAAGTGTACATTCCCTACAATGGCTACTATTCAACCCCGTTCACCCGTTGGCAGGGGAGCATGCAGAACGAGAACCCGATCGAACTCGGGGCGAAGACTGCAAGAAGATGGTTCCTGGAAAAGAAAAAGATCGACCCGACCGTCATCGACTATCTTTACTATGGTGTTTCCATCGCCCACAAATACCTGTTTTACAGCCATAACTGGGCGGCAGGTATGCTGACTGACAACAAGAAGAACGTGCCCGGCCTCATGGTCAACCAGGCGTGTACGACATCCACAACCATCCTGAGCCTGCTCGCGAAAGACATCGAACTGGGTGTCTACGATGTCGGTTTCGGCCTCATGTCCGACCGCTGCTCCAACGGCCCGCACACCGTATGGCCGAACCCCATGGGCCCCGGTGGAGAATTGCTGCATGAGAACTGGATGATGGACAACTTCAACGCCGACCCCAACGTCACACCGCCCACGAAAATGGTCGGAACGGCGGAAAACGTCGCCAAACTCGAAGGCTTCACCAAAGAGCAGTCAGACGCAGTCGTACTTCGCCGTTACGAGCAGTACATGATGTCGCAGGCAAACGACCGCGAGTTTCAGAAAAAGTACATGTTCCCCGCGGAAGTCAAGCTCTCCAAAAAGAAATCCATACTGGTCGAGCTGGATGAGGGCGTAACCGCCACGACAGCCGAAGGTCTCGCGAAACTCGGTCCTGCGGAAAAGGGCGGGATCCACAGCTTTGGCGCACAGACATTCCCGGCAGACGGCAACGTCGGTTTCATCGTAACGAACCGCGAAAAGGCGAAAGAGCTCAGCGCCGACCCGAAGGTCGAGATCCAGGTCGTCTCCTACGGCTACTCCAGGGTCAACCCCGGCTTCATGGCTTCAGCTCCGGTGCCCGCGGCTGAGATGGCGCTCGCCAACGCAGGCCTCAAGATCACCGACATGAAGGCCATCAAGAGCCACAACCCGTTTACCACCAACGACCTCAACTTTGCCAAGAAATTCAACATTGACGTCATGAAAATGAATAACTACGGTTCATCGCTGAGCTACGGGCATCCCCAGGCCCCGACAGCCGGCAGGATCATCGCCGAGATGCTCGAAGAAATGGTCCTCATCGGCGGCGGCTACTGCCTCTGGGCAGGCTGCGCGGCCGGCGACACCGGCGCATCCATGATCTTCAAGGTTGGCTAGAAGCATCGAGATCCACATAAAAGGTTGCTTCCCTGAACGGAAGCAACCTTTTTTTCTTTCTATTTCTGCAGTTCCTGGCAATACCGGAGTTTCCTGTTCGCACATTTACCCGATAATTCTTCCCTGAAAAGGGAAAATAGTGTACAATCATCTTCGATATGCTCAGGAGAACCATTGCCTCGGCCCTTCTCTTAATACTCCTCTTGCCTGCCATAAGTGTTTTTGCCAGAGATTCCGTTGTCAGAAAGATCATCGACGGAAACACCGTTCAGCTGGAATCCGGTGAGATAATCAGATACATCGGCGTTGCCGCCCCTGTGATCAACAAGAAAGAAGGGCCTGAATTCTACGCCAGACAGGCCGTGAGTTTTAATAAGAAACTCGTGTTCATGAAGAAGGTCAGGCTTGAGTTTGACGCGAAAAGGAAAGATGAGGCGGGCAATATGCTCGCATACGTTTTTGTCAAAAAGACCCTCGTGAATGCCGAACTCATCCGGAACGGCTGTGCACGGGCCGAGGTCACACCCCCGAACCTCCGGTATAAGGACCTGCTTCTCAATGCACAGAAAAGGGCGATGGCGGAAGACAAAGGGATCTGGGCCGAAAAAAAGAGGGACACGGAAAAATACTACGTGGGGAACAAGCGGGCCTCCACGTTTCACAGACCGTCATGCAAGGCGGTGGAAAAAATACCGGACAAGGCCAGGATCGTCTTCCATAACAGAAGCGATGCGATAAAAATAGGTTACGTACCATGCAAGATATGCAAGCCATAACTGAAGAGTACCTCCGTTACTGGGGCCTCGAGCATCACCCGTTCCTTCTTGCCCCCGACGGTCACATGATGTGCGTCACGGGCCAGTATTTCGAATGCTACGAGCGCCTGAAATACGCGATCATGACAAATAAGGGCGGGGTCCTCATCGCTTCCGAAGAGGCAGGCCTCGGCAAGACGACCATGCTCCTCAAGCTGATCGAAGATATGACCGAAGAGCATGGGTCCGACTTCAGGTATGCATACATCGATCACCCTACCGTTACCATAGACGAGATGATAAGCCAGATAACGGAGATGATAAGCGGTCTGAAGCCGTCAAAGAACAAACTCGAAAACCTGACAATGCTCAAGAACGCCCTTATTGCCGGCAAAATGGAAGGCGGCCGGAACATCATTGTGGTCGACGAAGGGCAAATGCTTTGCGAAGCTCGCCCCGTTCTCCAGGAATTGCGGGCCCTCATCAATCTGACCCATAACGGTCAGTATCTGCACACCTTTATCCTGTCGGGCCAGAAGGCGCTGTGGGATACCCTGCAGGAAATGCCCGAATTCTGGCAGAGACTGCCCGTACGCTATTATTTCACGCCGCTGCGTTATGAAGAATCGCGCGAACTGGTCCGATATCGCCTTAACAAAGCGGGCCTTGACGTCGCCCGGGAGATTTTTTCGGAGGAGGCGATCGAGATCATCCACAAATACTCGCAGGGATTGCCCCGGACCATCATCGCCGTTTCCGATCTCGCCCTTCTCAACGGTTATAACGACAAAACACGGAAGATCGGTTTTAAAGAGGTCACCAAGGCGATCAATTCAATGAGCGGCCGGGGCGAGACCATGCCCTACGTCATATCGGAGAGAAACGGGGAAACGATGGAATCGTCTCCGCGGGCCGTCGAAGCGCCTTCGACCAACCGGAACGGTTTTACGCCGCTTGAATATATTTCCCGGAACCCGGGCAGGAATTTTTTCGATGCGGTGCAGGCCTTGAGGCCCGTTATCGTTATACTTCTCGTGATCACCTTTATTTTCATAGGTGCGCTGGGCTACCGGATGTTCTCCTCCCCGAAAGACCCGCAGCCGAACACCGTCATAATCAAGGAAGTGGAAAGACACGAAACCCCTGCCAAACCCGCCGCCGAAAACCCGCCGGCCGAAAACCAGCAAGACGCAGGCAAGACGGAGCAGTCACAGTCCCCGTCCCTGTCTGACAGCGGACCTCAGAAGGACGTCATTGAAGCATTCAGGGAAGAATCGAAAAAAAGGCGTGAATCAAACCGTTATGCCGTTATCACCGTTAACGCCGCTATTGTCCGCAGCTCTCCGGACCTCGAATCATCGCGCATCCTGACAATAGTCCGCGGCGAGCAACTCCCCATAATCGGTGAAAAGACCGACGCCGACGGCATGAGGTGGTACAAGGTCAACCTGTACGGCAGCCGCACCGGGTGGATAGCGTCGATCGTGGCGAATCAAACGAACAGGTAGGGTCGGCGTTCTGCGTTCTACGTTCCGCGTTCTACGTTAGAAACCGTTCTGCGTTCTGCGTTCTACGTTGTTTCATTCCCGGTAAATACAGGGAAAGTCATCATTCCGGCGCACCTCCCCGCCGTCATTCCCGCGAAAGCGGGGATCCAGTGTCTTTGATCTTTTTAA
>CALMFJ010000096.1 GCA_937862865.1 uncultured Pseudomonadota bacterium
TGTTCTCCCCGTTCATCCCCTGGCAGATACGCTCCGCGATACGCTTCGTCGCCCCCAGGACATTGGCAGGCCGCACAGCCTTGGCCGGCGAAATGAGGACAAACTTATCGACACCCGACCTGATAGACTCTTTCACCACGTTGTACGTGCCTTCGATATTGTTTTTTACCGCGAGGCCCGGGTGTGCTTCCATTATGGGAACATGTTTGTACGCCGCCGCATGGAATACGACCTGCGGCTTATAGGTTTCCATCGCCCACCCGAGCCGCTCCCTGTCAAGGATATCGCCCAGGACCATTTCATATTCTTTACCCTCAAAGACCTGGGAAAACTCCATATTTATACGATATATTTCGTTTTCAACCAGCTCGTAAAGGACGAGAAGCTCCGGACCCATCTTCATGATCTGCCTGCACAGCTCCGATCCGATCGATCCCGCCGCCCCGGTCACCATGACACGCTTGCCCGTCAGGTACTGCCTGATCTGTTCCTCGTTAAGTTCGACATGCTCCCTGCCGAGCACATCCTCGATCCGTATCTCACGTATCTGGTTCACGTGAACAGTGCCGTTCAGGATATCGCTTATAGCCGGTACCGTCTTGCATATGATCCCCGCCGCATCGCACAGCCCGATGATGTGCCGCATTTCCTTGCCCGTAAGCGAAGGGATCGCTATGACCGCTTCCTCTATCTCTTTCTTGACCACGATCCGGGTAAGATCGTCTATCCTGCCAAGGACCGGCAGGCCGTGGATCCTCGCCCCTTTCTTCGCGTGGTCATCATCGAGAAATCCCACGGGGTGATAGGCTATCCGCGCATTGAGTTTCATCTCCCTCAGGAGCATTTCGCCGGCCCTTCCCGCCCCCACGATGATGACCCTTTTCTTGTCCCTGGCAATACGGACCGGATACGATTCCCTGAAAAGCCTGTATAAGAAGCGCGTCCCTCCTACAAGGAACACGATAACAAACCAATCAATGATAAATACCGACCGTGAGAAATCTATCCAGTGATACACCAGGCCAATGTATGAAACGAAAAGGCATGAACCGATCACGGTAGCCTTGATGATCCGTACGAGATCGTTCATGGAAACATATCGCCACACCCCCGCATACAGCCCGAAAAAATAGAAGCAAACGATCCGGACAATGACAATGGCGGCCACCGTCTTGTAGAACATCGTCAGATAAAGATCGGGTATCGAGAAATTAAATCTGAGCGCAAAAGCAAGCCAGTACGCAAGAACACTGCATGCCGCATCGATGAGCATGATCACGAAGCGCTTTGAGTTGAGGAGCAGACGACCGTTCATGGATGTGTTTTTTATAACATATGGGGCTCAGGATTAAAAGCCGATCAGTGTTGAATATGCTCCGATCGTATCACCTTCGCAAAGGTCATCCATAATATCCTGAGATCGAAGGAAAAAGATTTATGATGCAAGTAATACTCGTCATATTCCACTTTGACCGGTATCGATATCCGGTCACGACCGTTGATCTGCGCCCACCCGGTGATACCGGGAACGAGACGATGTATTCCCCTGGCCGTCCTCATGGCGATAAGATCATCCTGATTATACAGGGCCGGCCGCGGCCCAACCAGTGACATGTCCCCTCTCAGGATGCTCCAGAGTTGAGGGATCTCGTCAAGACTGTACCTTCGCAGAAAGGGGCCCACCGCGGTCAGGTATGAATCAGCATTTTTCAGCAAGTGAGTGGCAATGGGCGGTGTGTTCCTGTGCATCGTCCGAAACTTGGGCATTTTAAAGGTAGTGTTGTTCACGCCCACCCTGTCCGACCAGAACAGAACGGGGCCTCTCGACGAGACCTTGACAAGGAAGGCTATCGCCAGCATAGGGAACAACAGCACAACAAAAGCTATAAGTGCGATCGTGAGATCAAAAGCGCGCTTCATGCAGGTGTCTTTGCCCCCCGGGCAAAGGTGGATTCGAGCCCCCACGGCAGGTCCGTCCCGGTACCGCGCAGGCTTTCAATTGAAAATGTGGCATCCAGCGAAATTTTTTTAAATTGATAGCGATAATATTCCGCTTTTTCAGGCAGTACAAGGGACAGGAACGAAAAGGCCATGCGCGGCACTGCGGCCGGTATCGTTATGACGGGTTTCTTTTTACCCGTACCCGTGTTGAAAAATGAGATAATATCGTTAATGGAATAATTCTCGGGATCGCGGATATTGAGCGTCCGGTCGTAAAAGGCCCGGTCGTGCAAACCCCTCTTTATCACGTCCAGCAGGTTATTGACCGAGCACAACGATAATTTCTGTGTCCCCCTGCCTATGCGGTAAAAACAATGACGGCCGGGAAGGTAGATCCTTTTATGAATATTGAGAAGAAAGGAGCGGCCGTAAACCGGCGATAATCTCAGGATCGTGTAAGGTATCCGGTGCCGTGTTGAAAATGACCGTATTTCCTCCTCGGCCGCAAGTTTGCTCTCGCCATAAAAATCGTCGGGGGCGGGGACCGCATTCTCATCCGGCTCTATTCCGGCCGCTGTGCTCCCGTAAACGGACACCGTGCTCAAAAAGATGATCCGTTTTACTCGCGCCGGGTCAAGATTTTCAAGGATGTTCTTTGTGCCGAGCTGGTTGGTCCGGAAATAGTTCCCCCGTGAAAGGTCCCTCGACCTCTTATGCACAAGAGCAGCGCAGTGGACGACAATTTCGGCATCTTTGACTGCGGGAGGAATGGCCGCGGCATCCGTTATATCTGCGGTGATGCACATAACGTTCGGGTCGTCTTGCAAATCGATAATGTTATGAAAAACAACGTCCACACCTATGATCTTATAGCCCTCGCTCAATAGCGCCCGGGCAAGTCTTGACCCGATATAACCATTTGATCCCGTTATTAAGACCTTTTCCACGTCAACCCTGAAAATGAGACAGTATCTGGCGCGCGGCCCCTTCGACCGAGAATTGGTCTTCCAGCAACATCCGTGCATTCAGGCCCATCTGTCGCCGTAATTCCCTGTCACCGAGCAACCGCACCGCGTTGGAGAGCAGGATATCGTCCTCCCCATTGACCGAAACGAGACCGGCCTTGTTTCGCTCGATAATGTCTTTGAGGTCGTTCTCCGGATTTATACTCGCGAGAATGGGCATGGAATGATACATGTATCCGAGCATTTTACCCGGGAAGTTGTGTGTTTTCAGTTTTCTGTCGAGAGAGATAAGGCCGATGTCAAATTCGGACAGCATCGCCAGATATTCTTCCTGGCCCACTGCATCGAGTATGAGCATGTTTGCCAGGCCCCTGTCCGATATGGCCTGCCTGAGCCTGCCCGCCTCGCTGCCCTCGCCGACCAGAAGAAAAAAAGCTTCCGTATGGTCCCGCAGGCTTTCGGCCAGCCTCAGAATATTGTCCATATCCTGCGCAACCCCGATATTTCCTCCATAGAAAAAGACCAGTTTACCCTCCAGCCCGAGCTTCTCCCTGTAATGACTTACAGGCACGTTTTCCTCGTTGAGCGTTGTCCAGTTATACAGCACCTCCGACCTGAATGGGCTGAGCCGCTCGCTCTCCCTGAAATACCTTAGATTTTCCGGGGACTGGACGCCTATGACATCCGCAGCCCGGTACTGCTCCATTTCC
>CALMFJ010000097.1 GCA_937862865.1 uncultured Pseudomonadota bacterium
AAAAACATGGACATCACACACGCAAAAGGCTTGATGACGGCACTGAGGAACATGGGTGTCGATCAATATATCGGCGCACAGACGCAGGGGCCCACCCTCGATGGGCTCAAGGCCGTGGCAATGGCCTGTACACGGTGCGGGCTCGCCCGGACGAGAAAGACGGTCGTCTTCGGCGAGGGAAACCCGAGGGCAGATATCGTCTTCGTGGGTGAAGCGCCGGGTGAAGAGGAAGATAACCAGGGCCGCCCGTTTGTCGGCAGGGCAGGGAAACTGCTCGACCAGCTTATCGACCGGATCGGCATCAAAAGGAGTGACGTTTTTATCTGCAATGTCCTGAAGTGCCGCCCGCCGGGCAACCGTGATCCGGAAGCGCCGGAAATAGCGTCCTGCAAGGACTATCTTCTTACACAACTCGATATCATCCGTCCGCGGGTCATATGCACCCTGGGGCGTCACGCGTACAACACGCTCCTCGAAGTGGACGCCCCGATCACCCGGATCCGGGGAAAGATGACGACGTTCCGGGGCATCCCCCTTCTGCCCACGTACCACCCCTCATACCTTCTACGCAGCCAGACCAGGATACCGGAAGCCTGGGAAGATATGGAGACCCTGAAAAATTTTGTGAAGTGACAGATGAGGAGCAAATGGTTAAGAAGCCGTTCTACGTTCTATGTTCTACGTTAAAGACCCTGTCATCACGGGAATTATCAACGTAGAACGCGGAACGTAGAACGTAGAACGCGGAACGCACACAAAGGAGTCACGATACAATGAACTACATCCTCGGCCCTATGAAAGTACCCTTCCTTATCCTCACACCGATGTGCATTCTCGTCGGTATAGCGACCGCTGTGTGGTCGGGGGCCCATGTCGGCGTGCTGCCCATAGTATTGATCGTCATCGGCGCGGTATGTTCGCACATCAGCGTGAACGCCCTGAATGAATACCACGATTTCAAGAGCGGCCTCGACTCGCGGACGGAAAGGACGCCTTTCAGCGGCGGCAGCGGGGCCCTCCAGAAACGCCCGGACAAGGCCTGGACGGCGCTCACCACCGGCGTCATATCCCTCCTGCTCTGTTTCGCGATAGGGATGTATTTCGTATTCACGGTCGGTGTCCTGCTTTTGCCGCTCGGGCTTCTCGGGATAGCCCTCATCGTCTTTTATACCCGGTGGATAACGAAAAGGCCGTTCATATGCCTCGTCGCTCCGGGCCTCGCGTTCGGCCCCCTCATGGTGCTGGGGACGCACTTCGTCCTCACCGGCTCGTATGCATGGACCGCCTTTATCGCCTCCCTCGTGCCCGGCTTTCTTGTCAGCGACCTTCTCCTCCTTAACCAGTTCCCGGATATGGAGGCGGATAAAACGGTCGGAAGAAAGCACCTCGTTATCCTTCTGGGAAGAAAGAACGTGGCCCGCATATACATCTTTTTTCTTGCGGCGTCATACATGCCCATCATTATCGGCTGTCTGCTGGGCATCTTCCCGGTCCATGCCTTCATCGCTCTCTCGACAATTGTCCTCGCGGTCCAGACATCGCGGGGCGTCCTGCGGTATTCCGACGAGATGAAGGGCCTCGTGCCCTATCTCGGAAAGAACGTGATAATAGACCTGGCCACACCCGCCCTGCTCGCGATAGGGCTTATGATAGCGGCGTAGAGCGTTCCGCGTTCTGCGTTCTGCGTTCTGCGTTCTGCGTTGTTACGTTACCTGGAATTACAGGGGAAGGTGCCGTTCCGGGTTGCGGGGGTGCGGTTCAGGGGGTGCCTCGTTACGTTATTTTCAGCACTTTGGCGCCGCGTATCTTGCGTTCCTTGAGTTCTATCAGGGCCCTGTTGGCACCTTCCAGGGGAAAGACCTCCACTTCGGGGCGGATCTGCATTCGGGAGGCAAGTTCAAGGAATTCCCGGACATCACGGGACGCCACATTGGCAACGCTCTTTATCTCCTTTTCGAGCCAGAGATGTTCCGGGTACGAAAGGCCGAGCAGTTCCTTCTTATCGATCTCCTCTTTTCTGATAGCGTTGACGACAAGGCGTCCGCCACGCTCGAGGTTCTTCAGGGCATGCACGATCGTGCCCCACACAGGGGTCGTGTCGATGGCCCGGTCGATCTTTTCCGGGGACGTATCGACCGTATCGCCTGCCCAGACAGCCCCCAGTTCACGGGCAAATTCCTGTTCACCGGCGCTGCGTGCAAACACGAATATTTTCGAAGCCGGGTACATATGCCGCGCCATCTGGATGACAAGATGCGCCGAGGCGCCAAACCCGACGAGCCCGATATTGTCCCCGTCCGTGACCTGTGCAAGCCGAAGCGACCGGTACCCGATAGTTCCGGCGCACAAGAGCGGTGCGGCTTCGATATCACTGAATGTTTCGGGCACCGGAAATGCAAATGACCCGGGGACGGTCATGTATTCAGCATAGCCGCCGTTTGCATCCCTTCCCGTTGCCAGGAACCGGTCGCAGAGGTTTTCATCCCCCTGCCGGCAAAATTTGCACATCCCGCATGCCGAATAGATCCAGGCCACACCAACCCGGTCCCCGACCGCAAAACGGCCCGCACCCTCTGCACATGCTTCGACAAAACCTATGACCTGGTGGCCCGGTATGACGGGAAATCGAGGCGGAGGCGTTCTTCCCTCGATCTCATCGAGCTCCGTATGGCAGACCCCGCACGCCGATACGCGTACAAGGACCTCCCCGGGCCCCGGCGAGGGAACCGGCATATCGACAAGCCGCAGCGGCTCCTTCTCGCATGTAAGATCACAGACCCTGTCGATGACCATTGCTTTCATGTTCCCTCCGGGAACGGGCCGGGGTTCTACGTTCTGCGTTAGAAAGCTTATCATCCCGCGGATTAAAAACGTAGAACGCGGAACGTAGAACGGCCTTTTATTTTACGGATATCAATTCCAGGTCACATATCAGCACGGCGTTCGGCCCGATTATCTGGCCGGCGCCGGCTTCGCCGTATGCCAGTTCGGGGGGAATGTACAGGCGCCATGTCGAGCCCGCAGGCATCTTTGTGAGTGCCTCTGCCCACCCTTTGAGCGTCTGGTTCACGGGGACGTCGACGGGCCTGTTCTTCCAATGAGAGTTCTCGACCTCGTACCCGTCGAGCAGCCGCGCCGTGTAGTGGATGGTTACGATATCGGTCGCCTTCGGGACCCTGCCCGTGCCTTCCTTGAGGATCCAGTACTGCAGCCCTCCGGAGAGCGTATGAACGACCTTGCGCTGCCCGTTCTCCTTCAGGAAGGCCTCGCCCTCGCGCTTGTTCTTCTGGCCGAGCTTCGTCATGACCTCTTTGTCATAATTGTCAAGCGCTGACTTGATATCCTGGTCCGACATGACGATCTGCCCGCGCATCGCATCGCGGTAACCCCGGACAAGCATGTCGGGGTCTATGTCGATATCCAGATTTTTCGCGTTGCGGCCTATGCCCGCCCCCAGGGCATACCCGATCTTTTCCCTGCTCAGCACGGGTGCGTTCCTGGTCTGGGCCGGTGCCGGGACTGAAAACGCCGTAAGGACAAACAAAGCTATAACGAGGGATAGAAAATACCTTGATCTTATTACGGGAATGGAATTCATTCCTCCTCCTTCCGAATAGACCGCATCTTACCGGTTTTTTATTGTTTCATATGTTATTCCATGGCCTTAGAATTGTCAATTTTTCAATAACCTGCCAACAATAGCTTTACATAACAGCTAAGAAATTGTACATTACTGGAACAAAAAATTTTTTAACTTTTCAGGAGACCGGAAGATGTCAGACGAACAGATCAGTAACCAGGAAAATACCCAGGAAAGGAGCGCCAACGAGAGCGGCCACGAAGAAGATTTCGCGCAGCTTTTTGAACAAAGTACCCAATCAGTCAAGAGACTTGAACCCGGACAAAGAGTGACCACGAAAGTCGCTGGGATCTCAGGCGACTTCGTTTATATCGATCTAGGCGGAAAGAGCGAAGGAGTTATCGATAAGAAAGAGTTCCTCAACGAGGAAGGTGAAGCAACGATCAAGGATGGTGATGAGATCGAGGCGTACTTCGTGACAGTGGAGAACGGCGCCAGGAAATTCACCACCCTTATTCACAGTTTCCCCAGCATCACCCTGCAGAGCATTAAGAACGCATTCGACGCAGACATCCCTGTCACAGGCAAGGTTGCATCCGAGCTCAAGGGCGGATACGAGATACGGGTCGGGAAAGTGCGCTGCTTTTGCCCCTATTCCCAGATGGACCTCAAGGGAAGCAGGGACACGGGATCGTATATCGGGGAGACCTTTCCCTTCAAGGTCCTCGAATACAAAGAACGGGGACGCAACATAATACTGTCCCGCCGGGCCATACTTGAAAAAGAACTTGAGAAGGAAAAGGAAAAGCTCAAGGAAAGCCTCACTGCTGGCATGGATGTTGCCGGAAAGGTAAGGTCCATCCAGAAATTCGGTGTCTTTGTCGATATCGGCGGGATTGACGGCCTGATCCCCTTAAGCGAGCTGTCGTGGGTCAAGGGGACCAAGCCCTCCGACCAGGTGAGCGTCGGAGATGAGGTCAATACCAGGATCCTCGAGATCGACTGGACCAGGGACCGTATAACGTTGAGCCTGAAAGCCGTGCTGCCCGATCCATTCCTGTCGGTGCCGGAAAAATATCCCGTCGATTCCACGGTACAGGGCGTGGTGGTCCGCCTCGAGAATTTCGGGGCATTCGTTAACCTTGAACCCGGCATCGATGGACTCATCCCCATCTCAAAACTGGGGGCCGGCAGAAGGATAAACCACCCGAAGGAGATCCTCGAACCGGGACAGCAGGTCGAGGCCAGAGTTGTCGATATCAGCACCGAAAAGAGGCGCCTGACCCTCTCCATGGAGCGCAAGATAGTCGTCGAAGAAATTGATCTCCCGGCCATCGGAACGCTTCTCGAGACCCGGGTTGAGCGCGTTATTTCGTCCGGTATCATTGTAAAGATAAAAGAAGGCCTGACCGGGTTCATCCCGAACTCGGAAATGGGCACCCTGAAAGGGACCAATCACAGCAAGATGTTCCCTGTAGGCTCGCCCATGCAGGCAGTCGTCGTCGCGACCGACCCCGCCCGCGGCCGTGTCAGCTTATCGAGGACAAAGGTCGATGAAAAGATCGAGCTTGACAGCTACGCCCAATACAGGGATAAAGTAAAGGAAGAGGAGCGTTCGGACGAAAAGCTCGGCAGCCTTGGTGAATTATTGAGAAATAAACTGGGATTATAACCGGTCGATTGTTTCACGGGAACATCGGGGGAAATATGCGCAACCTGCTGAAAAATAACAGGGGCAGCGTGGGGAAATGGATACTTATTGCCATAATCGTCGCTGCTGCTGTTTTCGGCTATGGGTATTTCAAGAAAACGCCGCGGTACACGTTGATCCAGTTCAAGAAGTCCGTCATGTTCTCGGATGCAGAGGGGACGCAGAGATATATCAATCTCGAAAAGGTCGCTCCCACCCTGCCTGAAAGCTACACGCACAGAGAACCCGACGAAACCGTCAAGCAGCGCCTCATCAACGAATTGAACTCGCCGACCGAAAAGTCCTTTTTTAAACCCGTCAAGTCCTGGTCGGTCATCATCACCCCCATTACCGTGATGGAAAACCAGATTGTGGCGACCGCAGAACCCCTCGAAGGGACCAGGGTAACACTGGAAAAAGCAGATCAAGACCGATGGATCATCACCAGGCTGGACATCTCGGAATAAAATTCCCGGGCATCTGATGGCAACAAAGAGATCACAACCGGGGACGGGTTTCGTAATAGCCGTGGTTGTATGCGCCGTTATTGCGGTTGCATCGGTAACCGGTCTTCTGTATCTCAGGACAACACCTTATTACAGCCTCCACATGTTCAAAAAGGCGATCGTCGACCGCGACGCACCTGGCGTCCTCAAATACCTGGATACCGATAGCATTCTCGACGACATGGCCCGGGACGTCCTCGCCCGGATGGAAAAAAAAGAACCCCCCCGGAACAGATTCGAAGAGCACATGCAGAAGGCCGGACGGGACCTCGTGAAACAGCTCCTTCCCCAACTCAAGAAACAGATGGGCGATGCACTCACGGAACTCCTCCTCTCATACGATAACCCGGCATTATTCAAAGACCTCCGCAGATCGACGGTGTTTGCCTTTACGGCTGATGTCACGGGCGATACCGCAAACATCCGGCAACGCGGCAACGACAGGGTAGCCTTCAAAATGCGCAAGGCCCCCGGGGGATACTGGCGCATCGTCTGGATAAATCCGGAACAATTCAAGATGCTTAAATAAAGGATCTTGTTTCAGGTTTCAGACAAAAAAACCACCCTGCCGTCATCCCAACCCCGCCTGCCGTCATCCCAACCCCGCCTGCCGTCATCCGAACCCCGCGTGCCGTCATC
>CALMFJ010000098.1 GCA_937862865.1 uncultured Pseudomonadota bacterium
CCCCCCCGCCATCCCCGGTATCGGTACCACCGGCGGATTCGAGTTCTGGATCCAGGACAAAGGGACCGGGGACCCGGCACTCCTGTATGACGTGACGCAGAAATTCCTCGAAAAAGCCCGGAAACGTCCGGAGCTCTCGGGCCTCAATTCGACCTATACGGCGGCATCCCAGCAGATACGGGCGGACGTTGACCGTTCGAAGGCCATGCTCCTCAATGTCCCCGTCGAAGACGTCTACAGCACTTTGCAGGCCCAGTTCGGGTCCGTCGTGGCAAGCCAGTTCAACCAGTACAGCCGGGTCTGGAACGTGACCCTTCAATCGGATGCGCGGTACAGGCAAAGACCTGAAGACATCACGAGGCTTTACACCCGGTCGAAGACCCAGGATATGGTCCCTCTGTCCGCCATCGTTTCTACACGGTATGTAACGGGGCCTGACCTGATGTCGCGGTTCAACGGCTTTCCCGCCGCGCAGATCACGGGAAGCGCCGCGGCCGACAGGAGCTCCGGTGAGGCTATCAGGACCATGGAGGAAGTGGCCGCCGAGGTACTGCCCCAGGGATATACCTTCGCCTGGTCGGGAATGGCCTTCCAGGAAAAACAGTCGGGCGGCACGTCATCCTCGGCTTTTATCTTCGGCCTCCTCATCGTTTTTCTCATCCTTGCCGCCCAGTTCGAGTCGTGGGTCATGCCGGGTTCGGTCATGACCGCGGTGCCGTTCGGCATCCTCGGCGCACTCTTCTTCAACTGGTGCCGCGGGCTCGAGAACGATGTGTACTTCCAGATCGGCCTTCTCGTTCTCATCGGGCTCGGCGCCAAGAACGCCGTGCTTCGCGTCTCGTTCGCATCGGAGCTGAGAAAGCAGGGGCTCTCGATCATGGACGCGACGATACAGGCCGGCGAGCAGCGCCTGCGGCCGATCATCATGACATCGCTCGCATTCATTTTCGGCGTCCTGCCCCTCGCGATAGCGACCGGGGCAGGTGCAAACGCCCGTCATTCGATCGGTACCGGCATCATCGGCGGCATGATCGGCGAAACGACGCTTGCCATGCTCTACGTGCCGCTCTTCTTCTACATTTTTGACGGGCTTGCCGAGCGCTCCGCAAAGAAGAAAGAGAAGAAGGGGACAGGCCCCGAAACGCCCCATGAGAAACCGCCCGAAGACATCCTGACGGACAAGGGGGAGAGCTGACATGTATAGACGCCTGTCCCTTGTTGTCATAGCATTTTTCATCCTCATGGCAGCAGCCTGCGCTATAGGCCCGGACTATAAACGGCCTGTGATGGACGTCCCCCAGGCATTCCGGTTCGACGGGGAAGGCTCCCGCGAGGTCGCCGACAGCGAATGGTGGAAGCAGTTCAATGACCCTGTCCTGGAGAAACTTGTCATTGAGGCCCTCGCGAACAACAAGACCGTTAAGATAGCCGCCGCCAACGTTGACCGCGCGTCCGGCATCCTCATGACGACCCGCTCGCTGTTTTTCCCTCAGATATACTACAGCGGGACCGGCCAGCGCGCCCTGCAATCCAGGAACACGATCCAGGCTGTCCCGGAAGATCCGTACAATACCTTTCAGGCTGTTGGCCAGGCCAGCTGGGAGATAGACCTCTGGGGACGCATACGCCGCCTGTCGGAATCGGCAAAGGCCAGCCTCTACGCAACGATAGAGGCGCGCCGGGGCATCGTCATGTCATTGATAACAGAGGTCGCATCGTCGTACATCCAGCTGAGGGCGCTTGACGAGCAGCTCCGCATTGCCAACGAGACATTGAAGTCCTATCGGGAGTCGGTCAGGATATTCGAATTGCAGAACAAATACGGCCAGGTATCGGGCATGACCGTGCAGCAGGCCCGGTCACAATATGAGACCGCCGCGGCCCAGATCCCCCAGATCGAGGTCCAGATCGCCAAGACCGAGAATGCCCTTTCCATTCTTCTCGGCCGGAACCCCGGGCCGATCGAACGGGGGGAAAAGCTCTCCGACCTCAAGGTGCCCACTATTCCCGCAGGATTGCCGTCAGACCTCCTCGAGAGGCGCCCTGACGTCCTCCAGGCAGAACAGAACCTCATTGCGGCAAACGCCCAGATGGGCGCGGCAAAAGCACTGTTCTTCCCGACCATATCACTCACGGGCGCGGCAGGATTTGCCAGCGAGGAATTATCCATGCTCTGGCTTGGCTCCAGCAAATTATGGAATTATGCGGGGAACGTCACCGGCCCCATTTTCACCGGCGGCGGCGTTCTGGGACAGTTCAGGCAATCCCGGGCGAGCAGGGAAGCGGCGCTTTATTCCTATCAGCTCGCGGTCCAGTCCGCTTTCGCCGATACCGAGAACGCCCTGATATCCCGGAAAAAGGTGCTCGAGCAACTGGCGGCAGAGCAGCGGAAGGTCATAGCGTTCCGGGAATACGAAAGGATGGCCGAACTTCAGTACAATGCCGGCTATACGACCTATCTCACCGTCCTCAATGCACAGCAGGAACTTTTTCCGGCAGAATTGCAGGCTGTGCAGACAAATGCGGCGAGCTACATTGCGGTCATAAATCTGTACAAGGCATTAGGGGGCGGATGGATCGCGAGAGGGGAAGCCCTCACCATCCCTCAAGAAGCAACCAAAGCCGGTCAGGCTGAAAACAAGGGCACGGCACCCGCCGACGAACCGAAGAAAGAGACCGCATCTGAGCAACCCGAGGCAGAAAAGAAGTAGAAGCACCTGTCGTCGGCTTCGCGGATAAAGAACATACTACAGCCTATTTTACCAGGACATCCGGTCCCGTGATAACTCCTTTGCCGAACCGGGCCATGGTATGTGCCGCAACGGTCAATCCTTCTTCGAGACAGGCGGCATCGATACCCGGCACGGCGAAGGAATAGAAAAGGACATTGCGCGTATCATCCCGCACTTTTGTTTTTTCATCCGCCCCCTGGCAGAGGACGCAGATGATATCCTTTTCGTCACGGAGCACGATCTCCCCTTCCTTCAGTGTGAATCGGCGGCCGCCCATTCCGGCGCACGTTTCTCCTTTCCCGGCCACATCGAGCGCGAGCCTGCCTTCTATCCGGTCAAGGTCCGTGACCGCTACAAGGATACCGGCGCACATCTCGGCCATGAAATGCGTATCGATCATAAGGTTGTACCGGGGAAAACCGCTGTTGATCGTTCTTTTCAGATGCCCGGGAAGAGGGCATTCGAAGCCGAAGCCTTGAAAGAACCGGTCATATATATCGATACGTTGGGAAATGCCGGCAAGCGTTTCCCGCTTTCTCATTTTTCTCAGGAGGTTCCGCTTATACCGGTCAAACCCCGCACTGTCATTTAACGGGCGGCACCCTGAAATGAGCGTCAGCCCGAAAGCCACACCGGGATAGCTGGCCTCATATTCCGGGGACATTGAAAAGTCGATCCATGCAGCCATTGCCTTCTCTTCCATAAAGATCAGCCTCCTCGTGCCAGCCGGTCCACCGTCTTAAGCAGTGTCGGCATACGGGACCTGCCGGACATTGCCAGGGTACAGGACGCAGCCGTCAACGGAATATTCATGTGGCGCTCATGTCCGCCCATCATGCAAGCACAACCGGCGCCGCGTTTACCGTGTTCATGCGGTAATGCACGGCAAAGCGCACCATCACAGTGTACACTCGACCTGCAGGATTCTATCATTAAAACAAGAATACGAAAAACCCGAAACGCTGGATCCCGGGCAGTCCCTCAAGCCTTGAGCGGACAAGGCGTTCTTCGGTCGGTCAATCCATTTTCGATATTTTGAATGGCCTACCTGTAATGGCCTTATGCGGATAGGACCTACTTTTCCGCCTTATCCAGGTCTTTGCCGATGTCCCGGGTGAGGTCGGTCGTCAGGTAATCCAGGGTGACCGGCAGACCGACATCGAGCCGCGGAATGTGCTGGATACCTATACGCACCTTTTTCAGCGAGCATTGCATAACATGTCCCCCGCGAAGCCGGTCTTCGGCAAGAAAATGCACGTGATACCCGGGTGCATTGAGGGATTCCATGAACCGGGGTGTGTAAAAGCCGGCCAGCGAACCCGTAACGTTCCGGAACTCAAAGACAGGCTGGTCTTTCGTCGCTTCGACAAGAGGTTTATAGTTTTCCGATCTCGGGGCCGCCCTGCATTTCACGTGCTCAAATTCACCGTCGATCCTTATGGCATAGAGCATGTTTCTCGACGGTATGAGATCATCGAGGGTCTTTTCAAGATCGTGGGGCGCGAGACCGTCCCCGATGTCGTCAAAGGTGTCCGGGCTGAAAAAGGTCACGCAGGCAAACGGTGAATGCTGATCGCCGGCGACGCTGTACACATTGCCGTCGGAGCGTACCTGGTACACCCTGCCGTCGAGGATGACCATCTCCCCGTCAAGGTAATCGAATGTCCCGAGACCGAAATCACCGTGCCGCCTGATCCGGGCAACTGTGGTGTTCTCGACGTACAGGCCTTCGACAAGGGCGTTGATCGGCGCGGACAGGTACACGGCGTTTGTCTTTTCCCTGTCGGAGAAGAACTGCCGCAATGCCTGTTCGACAAGGTCCGAGGCGGAACATCCTGTGCGTTCCACGGCTGCCGTGACCTGTTTCAGGGTGTCGTACGACAGGAGGACTTCCAGTTCGGTCACCTTTTCCCCGTCAGCCATACCTTATCCTGTCCCCGTTATCCGCTTGCCCGGGATCACCCTTGACCCGGGTATCGGGTTGCTCCTGTTTTTCACGATGAGACCTTCTTCGCCTTCTTCTCCGTTTTTTCCGGGGAGGGGAAGCCGTTGCCTCTAAAATCTCTTCAGACGGAGGGTTCTCAATTGTAAAGTTTTCCCACCATTGCAGAACGCTGCCGTATTCCCTGTGTGACTGCGAGGCAATGCTCAGGTAAACGAGCGCTTCCATAAATTCGGGCCTGCCCGCTATCGTGCCCGGTCGTCGCGGGGGCATCCTGCAGATGCCCGTCTTCAACGCAAGAATGGCAGCGAGCCGCCCTGAAGCCCGGCCCGGTATATGGGCTGTCTGCGCGATCTCGGTGAGAAACGCTGCACATGATGCATCGAGGGCCTGTCGCATCGGTATCCCGTCCTGATGACGCTCAAACGCCTCCTTTTCGATCGACTCCCCGAAAAGAGCGGCTAACAGGAGGGCCGGCGAAACCGATGCGCCGTTTCCGACACGTTCGTCAAAAGACCGCAGGTAAAGTTCAACGGTTTCAAAAAGTCCGGGCTTTCCGCGGACCCTTTCATGAAGACCCGGGAACAGTGCGGCAAGCAAACCGCTTTTCTCGAGCAGGAAGAATGTCGGCGCCGCAAAACCGAGGAGAAAGAGCTTCTGTATCTCCTCATACAACCGGGATGGCGACACCCTCTGGATGGCCGGGGCGAGCCTCAGGATGGCGTGCCAGGCGTTTTCTTCGATGGTAAAATCATGCGATGCCGCGAAACGGACAGCACGGAGCATCCGGACGGGGTCTTCGGTGAACCGCACCCCGGGGTCCCCTATGGAGCGAATGACACGCTCTTTCAGGTCCGCGAGGCCTGTACTGAAATCGACGACGGATGAATCGGCAATGTTATATGCAAGCGCGTTGACCGTAAAATCGCGCCGGAGCGCGTCTTCTTCGGGAGTGCCGAAGATGTTGTCCGCCAGGACCATCCCGTGTTCATCTTTCAAGTGACGGACGTGCCGCTTCCTTCCCTCAACAACCTCGGGAATTTCTTCGATATCGTCAGGCTCGGCAGCACGCCGGAAAGTGGACACTTCTATTGTCTCATCCTGAAAGCGTATGTGGGCGAGCCTGAACCGCCTGCCGATAAGCCTGCAGTTATGGAAGAGCCTCTTTATCTGCCCCGGCGTCGCGTTCGTCCCGATGTCGAAATCCTTTGGCGTGCGCCCCAGCATAAGATCGCGCACGCACCCCCCGACAAGGTACGCGATAAACCCCCGGGAATGGAGGCGGTACAGGATACGCAGGGCGTTGACGCTGATATTCGCGCGCGCGATGCGATGTTCTTTTTTCGGTATTATCTTCGGTGTCGATTCCATACATTAAATACTTGGTGATGGGTAATAGGTTATGGGTAATCGGTGAAAAAAGCAATAGAATAGGCGATGGGCAATAGGCTATTTTCATTCATTCTTTAGCCATCCTCTTGCCGAGGACGCAGGAGGTCTCGATCTGGCGTTCCGGGATGTCCCAGTATTTTCTCAGGAGCTCATCCGCGTTTTCCATGAGCCGGAAGCCGAGCTTTTCGTAGAATCGTATCGCCCGGCCGGCAGCTTTCCACGTCCCCACGAGGAGCCATTCCGTATCAGTCTGTTTCTCGACAAGGCCGGAGAGCTTCGACCCGATCCCCCTGCCCTGCTCGGTGTTGAGAACATACGCGTGGCGTATGAGCGTCACGTCCCTGACCCTTTCCCTCGCTATGACCCCGAGCAATTTCAGGTCCTTGCGATATCCATAAAAGGACATCCTTTTCATCTCGCCTTCAAGCTCGTCCATGGGCATGTACGGTTCACGATAACAGTCGGGGGGTATGACATCCCGGTAGCGCTTCGACCCGTCATCGATCACCGGGAATATCTCCTCTTTATCCTCAACCCCGAAGACGCCTTCCTTCCAGAACCCGTACAGGTCGTATGCGTTCTGAAAAGCGATCCTGCCGAGCACGTCGCCGCCATCGACGAGACGGGAGAGGGTATCGAAATTCTTCCGTATACCGGGGACCCCGGGGAAATCCGTCCCGAAAAGGTACTTGTGCGCGAACTTTTTCATCGATGGCCAGTAATTCAAAAGGTTGGCGGGCGGAAGGCCCGATATGTCTATGTAAACATTCTCGAAATTCTTGACCAGGAACTCGGCTATCTGGTACCAGAAGCCCCGCCCTCCGTGGCACAGCACAACCTTGAGACGAGGGAAATCATTGATGACATCATCGAACGTATAGGGGTCCGAATACCGCATCTTCGCGCCTTCAAAGAGGCTGGTCCCCGCGTGGAACAAAACAGGCAGGCCCTGCTGCTGGCATGCATCGTATATCGGGTAGAGCACCTTATCATTCGCGTAGAAAAACCCGTGGATAGGATGCAGTTTGAGCGCCCGGGCGCCAAGGCCGAGCTGCCGCTCGAACTCGAACATGGGGTCTTCGTGAAAGTTCAGGTTGAGATTCGCTATCGGGATAAGCTCGGGATGAAAGGTATGTATCTCAAGTGCGCGCTCTATCGGCATGACCCCCGCCGTAAGGGGTGAGTACTCCGGGATCAGTACGCCTCCGAACACCCCCTCGTGTTTCATGACGGCCCCGTATTGTTCCGGCATCTGCCGCTCATCCCCGTCATATATCAGGGGAATATACGGCCCGGTCTCCATCCAGACCTTCTGGGCCCGCTCGGTCCATTCAAACCTGTGGCCTACGTGTATGTGCGTATCTATTATCCGCATAATTCATTGTATAAAAAGAAGGTGCGTTGTTCAAGCTCAGGATATGCCGCACAAGGCAAAAGAAAGCATTGATCAGATCAGAAGCGGTATTCGACCGAAAAGGACAGGCCGGCCTGTTTCGACCATACCGTGGCAATGTCTGACCAACTGGCATCCATGCCCAGGGTCTCGTTAAGCAGGCGATGGTTGCCCGTTGTGGTCAACGTGAGGTAGTCCAATTCGAGACCGATCCCGAAATTGTCCCCGATATACTTTTTGAGACCGATCGAGGCGTGCCAGGCATACCCGTATGTGTTCTCACAGGTAAAACGCCGGCCCGGCCTTAACAGGTGGTTGTCCTCATTTTCGCCTTCAACGTACGCCCAATCGCCCTGCACGAGGAGTACGAGAGACTGTATCCCCGTTATATAAGAGAGGTCCACACGGGAACGCAGCCCGATAAAATACTGCCAGTACTGCTGTTTAAAACGTATCCCCTCCCCCGGCAGGGCGATTGACGGCGTATCGCCCGTAAGGTCCCATTGCACCCCGTCATGAGAGACGAGATTGAATTTCTGCCAGCGCATACCGCCGACAGGCCTTATGCTCAGCCATTTCGGCAGGCTCAGCCAGTCGGAAACGTCCATATCCGTATCAAACCTTACCATGTAGCTCGGTGCAACCCGCATATCGGACCTGCTGTATATCGTCTTTTCTTCGGGCCTTGCACCATCGTCCCAATCTGAATCCTTGAATTGCCCGTGCGCATTCTGTGTAAGGTTCGTCAGTCCTTCGAGCCCGAAGGAGAAGCGGGAAAGGTTGAGCCTCATGTCCAGCCCGCCCCACCAGGTATCGAGGGGAAATTCAAGCCGGCTCAGGGGGTCCTGGTACGGAAAAAAAGGGTTGGCAAATTCATACGACGTGTAGCTGCGGAAAAGGTATTTCAGTTTTCCCCCGATCGAGAACGTCTTCGTGATCGGGACCGATTCACTCTTTTCCAGGGGCGCGGCGAACGAATGCGGGACAGTGGCCGCGGTAAGAGAAATAATGACGCCGAGTACAAGAAAGAACCTGCAGGTAGTCATTCGCTTCGGCATGGTTTCCCATCTTAACACGCACGTCGAAAATGTGAAATATTATATACAAGAGCCGCAGCGACGAACACGGACGGCGGGCGGCAGGGAGGGCGACCGGACACGTGTTCGCACGCGCCGTCAGACCGTCAGAAAACCGTCGGGTGCCAGCGACGTGGCCAGCATTACCGTGTTGATGTCACGATGCTCTTTCCAGACATCGGTTTTCCGGTTTGCCTCGTCGAGCCAGTACGCCTCGATCCGGTCCCGCAGCGACATGAACTTCCAGAGTGTCTTGAGCAGGATCGTGATATCCCTGTCATCCTTGAAGACGGTCAGGTTTTCGCGCATGAACGAGTCAAGACGTTCGAGGGCATGAAGCCCGATGGCGAGCCCGAGCTCACGGAAGGCAAGGCGGAACCTGGCCGGTGCATACAGGAAATTTTCCCGTCCCGGGTACTTCAGGCCCGGTATGGAGGCCTCGAGGATGATCCTCAGCATATCGGAACCCTCGAGAATTCCCTGCGCGAAAAGCTGTGCGACCCTGTGCGCATCGCACAAGAGGCTGCCGAGACCGAGAAGGTCGTCCGTTTGCCAGTCCCTGCCCTCGCATATCCCGATAAGGTCCCCGATCTCGGGCCCGAGGTCCAGCCGGCCCGGGCCCTGAGGATCGCGGGCAAGCGTTCCCTGAAGCTGTATATACGTGATCAGCCCGTCAAGAGGATCGTGGTGCCCCATGGATTCCACGAGCGGGTATGACAGGTTGATGCTCATTTTCCAGTACATCCGCTTCGAGTCCGTACTGCTTGCATAAACAAAACCCCGGTGCGCAGTCTTCGCAAGCTCGACGGCCCAGCGGTTGAATTGATGGTTCCCGGTCACCGCGGTCATTCGGTTCAGGGCATGCATCCACCGGGTAAGATAGTGGTAATACTGACCGTCCCTGTCCCACTCCCTGTATTCGTCGACGGGATCGCCCGGGCCGCGCTCGTCGAGCGATTTGCCGATCCTTAAACCCCCGATCGTGGGGTGGGCCTCGGCCTCTTTTCCGGGCAGACCGCTCAACCATCCCTGGTGCTGTGAATCCCCGCGATGCCTGCCGAGAACGTGATGGACCTCGTCGACGAGGAGAAGTGCGAGGTCCTTCCATTTTGAATCGCCCGTTTCCCCGTACAGCCCGAGAAAATTGCAGACAGCGTATGCGTCTGTCCAGAGGTACCTTTTAGAGAACTGCCCCGCGGGGGAAAGCCCGGTACGCTCCGCGAAATCCTCCATGAACTCTGCTGCGCTTTGTATCCTTTCCTGGTCCATAGGCCCCCGTCTGAACATTCTTTTAACGTTTGGGCATGCCGCGCCGGACGCACAGGCAATATCCTGATCTATAGTAATATTTTAACGGCGCCAGATGCAAGCCGGCACATCTTTTGTTCTTTCCCGGTGCCCGGCTAAAACAAATGCGTCAACCATACATTCTCCTTGTATATAATGCATATGGTCAACCGGTCGGCGGTCTGTTACCATCAATCTCTGAAACAAAAACGCGCAATGGCGTTGCCTATCTTTTTCAAGGAGATACCAGGATGGAACAGAAGAATAACCACGCAATGGGTTGGCTCCCTGATTATCCGGACATCAGGGACTTCACACAGGACCACGATACCGTACCGCCGAGGCTCCTGGCCCTGGGACAGACAAGATCGGTCAGGGACATGCTGCAACGGGTCGGGATATCAAAAGAAACACGGACGGACATCCCCGATGCGATCGACCTCAGGGAATGGTGCTCCCCTGTCGAAGACCAGGGAAATGTCGGTTCGTGTACGGCGCATGCGGGCGCCGCCATTATCGAGTACTTTGAGCGAAGGGCGTTCGGCAATTATCTTGATGCTTCGAGGCTTTTCCTTTACAAAACGACCCGCAATCTCCTGCACCACACAGGAGACACCGGCGCGTACCTCCGTTCCACAATGGCCGCCATGGCCCTCTTCGGCGTGCCGCCCGAGGAATACTGGCCGTACAACCCGGCCGATCTCGATAAAGAACCGCCGGGATTTTGTTACGCATTGGCCTCACATTACCAGGCCTTGAGCTATTACCGGCTCGATACGCCGGGCGTTGTGAGAGACACCCTGCTCAACACCATTAAAAAGAACATAGCCGGGGGGATCCCGGCAATGTTCGGTTTTACCGTCTACAGTTCATACGCGCAATCCGCAAAAACCGGCAAGATACCTTTCCCGGGCCGGAACGAGAAAATGGTGGGCGGGCATGCCGTCGCAGCCATGGGATACGATGACTCGATCACCATCAGGAATACAGCCTCCGCAGAGGAAACAAAAGGTGCCCTGCTTATGAGAAATTCATGGGGTACCGGATGGGGGATGGCCGGCTACGGCTGGCTGCCGTATGAATATGTCCTGAAAGGACTGGCCATCGACTGGTGGTCACTTTTAAAATGCGAATGGATCGATACCGGTATTTTCAAGATTTAGGAGCAAGCGGGCAGGCTGTTAAAAAATATTGAAATAAGGCCCGGCATTAATGGATAATCATGCAGGAATCTTAAAAGATCAACGAACACGGAACGGACAATGCTCAGAGCATACCCGCAAAGCTGGTTTTCGTGGAAATTCAGGATCCTCGACGAGAGCGACAGGGATATTGCCACGATCGATATAGGCTGGATCCGCGAAGACGGCCAGTTAAAACTCGGCGAAAAAACTTACAGGATTTACCGCGAGAAACTCTTCGGAGGTGCATTCATTATCCAGGGCGACGGGCAGGAGATGGCCCGCGCCGAAAAACCCAGTGCATTCCTGCGATCGTTTGCCGTTACATACAGAGACAGGCAATTCAAACTGCAGGCGGCATCTGCAGTCGTCCGCGAATTCCGGTTAACCGAAAATGACGAGCTTATCGGGACAGTTAAACCGGAAAATGCACTCATGCGCAAGGCGGTGATCGACCTTCCGGACAGCATCGAATTGTCCGTGCAGATATTCCTGACATGGCTGGTCCTCGTTCTCTGGAAAAGAGATCAGGAATCCTCATCGTGAGCAAATAATGGTCGACCAAACAGGGATCGTACTCATGCCGGGCATCGACGGGACGGGGACCTTCTTCGAGCCTCTCATCAATGTCCTGCCGCCCGGCATCCTCGTAACGGCCATAACATATCCGCCTGGCGCGGTCCTTTCCCTTGAAGAACACGCCCGGTTCGTTGCCGAAAATCTTCCGGCCGATAACGTCGTGATCGTGGCCGAATCATTCTCCGGTCTCGTCGGCCTCGCGCTTCTTCACCAGAGGCTGCCGGCGGTAAAAGGGGCAGTGTTCAGCGCCGCCTTTGCAGGACCTCTTCACCGGTGTTTGATACATGCCCTTTCCCTGGTACCCTCAATAGAATCGCTTGTCAGGAAACTCCCCGTGCCCCTTCTCGAGCATTACCTTTTCGGCCCTTTTTCCAACAGGGAGCTCAAGACGCTCCTTGTCCGGGGCCTCGCTGAGATCGACGGGAAATCCCTGAAACAGCGGGCCCGTCTTACCGCTTCCGGCTATCCCCATCTTGACGAGAGGTTCGCCCTCCCCTGCCTTTATCTCGAGGCAACCCGGGACCGTGTCGTCCCGCCAGAAGCGGTTTCCTGGTTTGCGGGCCATTTTTCGCATTTTCAACATGAAAAGTTCGACGCCCCGCATTGTCTCCTCCAGACAAAACCTGCCGAATGCTCAGTGAAGATCATAGAATTCATGAAAGCCCTTTAACCGTGAATCTTCAATCGTGAGTCGTAAGGAGTAAAACAAAAGACCTCCCCGGCGATTCACGGTTTCTTTTTAAGCGCGGCCCGATTTCAGCGACAACTATTACAGGAACACTGAGGACATACCACAGGTCTGATCGCTTGCCTGAGGGCGAGGATCACAATAAGGGCCTTCGTCGCGACTAAAAACCTATACCCCGGCGATGAAGGCCCTTTCCTCCCGATTTTATCAACCTGGTCGCCGTTTTCTTATGATATAAGGCACGGCAAACGTACGGGCCCGTGACTCACGTTTTGGCACCCGCTTATGTTGTTTCGAGCGGCCCTACTTTATTTCCCGAAGACGGAACACCAGCGAACTTGCCGCCATAGTCAGTACGCCGAGAATGACAATGCCGAGCCTGAAGCTGTAAAGGTCTCCCGAAACACCAAGGAGCCACGGCACGACACCTCCCCCGGTAAAAAAGCTCGCCGCCAGGACCATCCCCGTTGCAAGGCCCCTCATTTCCCTGCCGAATGTTCGCGCGATCGCCACAAGGCCCATCGGGAAGAAACCCGTCACAAAAAACGCCTGAAAGAAGAGCAGCATGCCCGTGTATTTGACGGGCGAGAGCCCCATCAGCACAGTGAAGATACCCGTGACGAGCAGCATGAAGAACATCATCCGTTTCAGGCTGAACCTGTCGACAAGAAAACCGCAGGCCACCGCCACACCGATGGACACCAGCCTCGACACGCTCAGGATAGTGTTCGCATAATCAATGCTCAATCCCAGTTCCTTGGTCAGATAGAGCGGTGTGATCGCGTAGATGCCTAGGTTCGCACCGGCGCCGAATATCCAGACAACGATCATGAACCAGAGGGACCGCATCCCTGCAATGTCCCTGAAGACCGTCCGCGACGGGTTGACGATCTTGACCTCGGTCGCCGTAAAAATAAAGACCGCGAGACATATGGCAAATATCGATCCGTACACGACAAATATCCCGCGCCAGGGAACAAAGTGGAGAAGCCCCAGCGCAACGAGCGGGGTCGCAAATATTGCGGTCGAGGCGCCCGTGTCGTGAATGGCGATCGCCTTGCCCCAGTTCTTCTCCGCGTAATACTCGGTTATCAGCGGAATGGCGGAGGGGATATACAGCCCGTGAGAAAAACCGAGCACCAGCGCAAAAAGGTACAGCAGGTAAAAATTCCGGACAAAAGGGATGACAAAATTGAGAAGGCCCAATGAGGCAAGGCAGATAATGATCGCCTTCTTGTAACCCACCCTTCCCGAAAAAAGCCCCGCCAGGAGAACAGCCATGCCGTACCCGGCCGACATAAAAGTGAAAATGCCGCTCGCCCGGGCATGATTGACCATAAATTCATCTTCCAAAATGGGGAGGATGGGCGAAAAGACTATGCGGACCGAAAAATTGATAAACCAGATAAAAACAAGGAAAAAGAGGAACAGCAGCGCCCTTCCTCTGAACTCCTCAAATCTCGCCATTCTTTACCCTAACCCAACCCCGGGAATGCCAGACTCTTTTGCCTGAAACTTGAAACACGAAACTACAGCCGTTAGGATATCCACCAGAGGATCGTAAGAAACGGCGCAGATCCTTCCGCAAACGAAAAATTTATGTCGCCTTTTCCCGCGAGCGGACCGGCCACGAATGCCTTGTAGCGCACATAGATGGAATCGACCGGTCTGTTCGTCACATTATTGATGACCCCCGCCTGCCCGGATTTCAACAGTTCGGCGATCAAATACTGGACGTCCGTATCCAAAGGCATTTCGACGATCGAGCATCCATGATCGTCTTTTATGTTCATCAGGTTACGGAGCAGCATCTCCGCCCGGCGGCCGTTCAGGGCGGTCACACGGTCTTCGTCCGTTTTTACCGGTTCCGGTTTCACTATCTTTAAGTATTCAAGGATGTCGCGGTGTATGAGAATGGTCGCCTGCTCCTGCATGACCGATACGCACTGCGCACCTTCGGGAATGCCTTCGAGCGCGACCTTGAAGGATACATCGGCCGTTCTGCCGGCCTTTGGCGGTTCAAACTGCGGCGGGCGCAGTAATGACCTCTTTTCCTCCACCTTTGCTTCCCCTGGTTTTGTCTCCTCGCCTGTGACGAAAGCGGCAAATCCCAGCAGGGCGCTTATAAAAAAGATGATCGTCAGGAAAGTTTTCATCGGCAGGCCCGCCCTCTTTTGTATAGACAACGCCTCACACTTTTATTCTCGTTCACCGTTCATATTTTTTCAACCCCAATGACGAATAACATTCATATTCGCGCAAAGAACGGCGGGCGGGAACCGCCTATTTATCGAGCAATTCGCGGACCTTCCGGGATATGAGGGCAATATCGAACGGTTTCTGAATGAACCCGTCGCATCCTTTTTCCATGATATGCTGCGCCTGGCCGTCGAGACTGTAGCCGCTGCTCAAAATTATCTTTGCAGACGGGTCGAGCTCCCTGATACGGTCGAAAGTCTCGCTGCCCGAAAGCCCCGGCATGATCATGTCGACGATAACGAGCGAGATGGAGCCTTTCATTTCCTCGTAGAGAGCGATAGCTTCGGCCCCGCTTTTCACCCCGTGAACGGTGTAGCCGAGGGCTTCGAAGATCTCCTTGCTCACCGCGAGGACCCCCGGCTCGTCGTCAACAACAAGGATAGTCTCCGAGCCTTTCAAAATCCCCGGGGTTTCGGGCGATTCTTCCTCAAGGCGCTTCGCCGATGCGGGGAAATAGAGTGCAAACGTGGTGCCCTTTCCGGGCTCGCTCGTCACATCGATATGACCGTTATGGTTTTTTACAATGCCATAGACCATTGCCAGGCCCAGGCCCGTACCGCGGCCGAGCTCTTTCGTGGTGAAAAAAGGCTCGAATATCCTCTCGCGTACCCTTTCGTCCATACCCACCCCGGTATCGCTGACCGACACTTTCACATACCGCCCCGGCTGTATCGAGTATTCCGTTTCCCGGGATTCGTCAGGGGAGACATTCCTCGTTTCGAGCGAAAGGTCCCCCCCGTAAGGCATGGCCTGCCAGGCGTTGAGGTACAGGTTAAGAAGGACCTGCTCGATCTGGCCCCGGTCCGCCTCTATAGCCCATATATCACTTTCGTACGTGCAGTGGATGGCAATCTCCTTTTTCGTTCGGCCGAACATGGATGAGGTCTTTTCGACAAGCTCGTTGAGGTTGACCGGCCTGATCACATATTTCCCGCCCCGCGCAAAACCGAGCAGCTGCCCCGTCAGTTCCGCCGCACTTTTGACCTGCTCCTCGATACGTTTGAGCCGTTCGTACTGCGGGTCGTCAGGGCCGATATCAAGCATGATAAGGGAGGCGTACCCCTGGATGCCCATGAGAATGTTATTGAAGTCGTGGGCAATGCCCCCCGAGAGGGTTCCGATAGCCTCCATCTTCTGGGCGTTCAGGAGCTGCTTTTCCAGGCGTTGCCGTTCCGTGATGTCCTCGCACACCATTATCTTGTCGGCTTCTTTGAGGAACACCGTGGTGAAACTTATTGTCTTCACCGAACCATCCTTGCATGCGACAGGAAAGATCCTCTGTGTCTGCTGTCCGTAGGGCTTGTCGGTAGTGTCGCCGACCCACGTACCGATGACCTCGCGCCTTAACGCGTCATCGGGATACGCCTTTCTGAACCATGTCCTCCCGTCGGGGACATCGTCAATGTCATAACCGAATATCTCCTTGAACTTGGGGTTGATATAGAGGAACCGTCCGTCCGGGCCGATGAGCACCATTCCGAAGGGGGCATTTTCGGACAGGAACCGCAATTTTTCCTTTTCGTTGAAAAGCGCATCCTCCGCCTGCCTGCGTTCGGTCATATCGCGAATGGATTCTATTGCCCCGACCATATTCCCCTGAGTGTCATACAGGGGTGTCGCCTTGCCCGCAAGTATCCTGTTGCGCCCCCGGACAAACGGGACCGCAGTTTCTGTAAAAAGAGTCTCCCCCTCCTTCTTGATGAAGGAATACTGGCTCTCCATTTCTTCATTCCAGGACGTAACGAAATCAACGAGTATGGGTCGCCGTTTCCCGTAAAATGGTATCGCGTACTCGTAATCGCCCTTGCCGATCATGTCTTTACCGGGACAACCCGTCATCTCCTCGATAGCCTTGTTCCAGGCGATCACCTTCCCGCCGTTGTCTATCGCCAGGATCGCATCGGGAAGGAAATTGATAATGTCCGAAAGCCGTCGCTCGGATTCGCGCAAAACCCGTTCTGCTTCTTCGCGCCTCTTCTCTACCTGGACGATCCCCCATGCCTTCATCCCGTAATAGGCAAAAATAGTGCCGCCGAGAAGGAGCACCGCCAGGAGAACAAGGAGCCTGTTCCTGAAATCCCTGAAAGATGCGAGGACCTCGTCCTCGGAGGATGCCACCACGAGCGACCAGAACGTATTGCCTATTCTAATGGGCATATATACGGCATGTTTTTTTACTTTTTTCACCGACTGGCCCATGATCATGTCAAAGTGGTATGTTGCGATACCCTGATTACCTTTGAGCATCTCTTTTGCCATGTCAATTATGGAGGGAAAATCTTTGCAGTTCTCAAAGACAGATTTCCCGACATGTCCCGGCACGGGACAATACAGTTCGATGCCTGTCTGGCTTGTCATCCATGCATAACCGGTCTCGCCGATCCTGATATGTTCAAGGTACTTCCTTGATATCACCCTGAAGTCGATAAGGACCGCCAGGGAGCCATCGTATGTATCTCCGCGAAACACCGGAACATGAATCGCTACGGTATCATAACCCTGAACTGTGGAAAAGACATCGCTGACAACAGGCTTGCGGCTGCTCATGACCTGCTTAATATGCTTAAGGTGTGAAATGTCCGCACCGATAGAAGCCTTCGCGTAGGGAAACGTATATAAGATCCTTCCTTGCGCACTGACGCGTGTAATCCCCTTGATATCATCCCTATGGGTGGCAAAGAACAACTCCATATGTTTCTTGCCCTCCTTGCTGAGGGCCATAATCCCATCATCTCTGGCAAGGTATGTCAGCCGGTCCGTCCATCGATCGAAAAAACTCCCGATCTCCTTGGCCGCGTACCGGGCATGGAGCATCTGGAGGGCGTTGAGGTCTTCTATGGCGGAATCCTTCGCCCCTTCGTAGAAGGCGGCAAAAAAATACCCACAGATCAATACGAAGATAAGAAGGAAGATCAGCAGATACTTGTAACGCATCGTCAGCCCTGTGTTGCGCATGCCCTGATGAAAAATCCGTGAAAATGCGCCAGCGTATGCAGAAATACTATCGTAGAGACCCTGCGATGTCAAATTGCAGATGGAAAGATCCCGCTGTCTTTTGTCCCTCTCCCGCTGTATAATAAGCCATGGACAACGGACCTATCACGTCGGTCTATTTTTCGCCCACAGGGACAACACGGCGCGTTGTCGAGGGAATAATCGCAGGAATGCGGGGCCGGGGCCGCCCCTTTATGCTCGACGTGACGAAAAAAGCCCGCCGGTATGATAGCGCGCGCGAATTGAAAGCCGGACCGGTGATATTTGCGGCACCCGTCTATTATGGCCGGATACCCGAGGCTGCTGCAGAATATTTCAACTCATTGACAGGCAGCGGCACGCCGGCTGTCATCGTTGTCGTTTACGGCAACCGGGCCTATGATGACGCCCTCATCGAACTATATGACATTGCCGTGCGGCGCGGCTTCGTGCCCGTCGCTGCGGGTGCTTTTATCGGAGAGCATTCGTATTCCACAGAAATCATACCCGCGGCAGCCGGGCGGCCCGATGTGAAAGACATCGAAGCGGCCCGGGCGTTTGGAAAGGCGGTGCAAGAAAAGCTGCTCGGCTGCGGTCGTGCGCAGGAAGCCCTGCTGGCCGGGGTTCCCGGCGCAAGGCCCTATATCGAGCCGGAGGGGTTATATCTCCTCAGAGAGATTCGGAAGGCCCGTCCCTTCACGCCTCAGACCGACGAATCGCTCTGTACCCGGTGCAACCGGTGTGTCGAAGCCTGCCCGCAGGATGCCATCGACCCGGTCGATATCTTCAAGACCGACAACCGGGAATGCATCATGTGCTTCGCCTGCGTTAAGATCTGCCCGGTCAGTGCGCGCAGAATGGCGGAGGCGGGATTTTTCCTGCGCGTGAAGGAGATACTCGAAAAATGCCGCGAAAGAAAAGAACCGGAGTGGTACCTTTGAAAGCGGATAATTCGGAAAAAGATGGGCAGGGCTACCGGGAAACCGGGATGTGCGTCCGCTGCGAGGGAAGCTGCTGCAAGCGGCAGCCGGGCCATTGCCTGCCGGGCGAGTTCGGGTCGGCCGACGTCGTCAGGGCCGCCGTGGCAAGCGGAGAATACGGTATCGTACTCCTTCTCGATGAAAATATCATGGCCCGCATCGTCAGGCCCCAGTACAAAGACATCCCCCAAAAAGCGGGCTGTGTCTTCTACGATTCACAGGGATGCCGACTGCGCTTTGAAGACAGGCCGTACGGTTGCCGCATGCTCCGCCCCCGCGAGAAGGAAGGCGAACCCTGCACGCCGGAAGGCATCTCCATAGTAGAAGCGGCGGAAATGTGGGAGCAGAGCGGCTATTTGCCTCCCCTGACCGCGTGCCTCGACCGGTATCCCGAGTTGAAGCGCAGGGCCGAAATCAAAAGAATAACCGACACTTCTCAGCCTTTCAATAAATTCAGAATATGAGAGTTTTATCGACCCTTTCGATGAAACCGGGGGCACAGGCCTGTCGACCCGGGAACATAACTTCTGCACACCTTCGTGCGGGTCTCATAGATCTCGCAAAAGGCTGACGGACCGTCCCATCTCAGGTAAACACAACTCATCCGACAGGTCGTTATACCCAACCCAAACCTGTTAGAGAACCTGTCTTCGGACCACGTTACCCCATTGGCACGCACGTGGGCAATAATGTCCTGGCGCCCCTGCCTTTCCCACCGTTCTAAATCTTCACGGGAAGCATAGGCCGCCACGTCCACATGACAACAGTTGCCGCATCGACGACAGGTATTGTTTTTACTATCTTCGCTTTCCATGCATCAGGCAGGCCTTCACTTCAGGTCGGTTGCTTCCTCTCTGTGTTCTAATCCCAGCAGTCGCGCCGCATTGGAGAAACAGATCTTTTCCTTATCGTTTTTCGTCAGGAACGGCAATCCCAGAAGAAACCGAAGCTCTTCCCCCTGGTCCGTCCACGGGCTGTCCGATGCAAACAGTAAGCGCTCCACAGGGTGTTCCGTAAGGAAGCGTTCCCGGAATGCCGCGGGCATCTTCCGCAGCACGAAGGACGTGTCCAGGTAGACGTCCTGCCCCAGTAAATGCACCGCCGTTTCTTCGTAGGCGTCTTCCCCTCCCAGGTGGGCCGCGATCATGCACAGTTCCGGAACGGCCCTGTGCGCCGCGGCCAGGCGCTTCGGCGTCGCATGGACCGGATGGGGAAGCCCCCGGTCCACCCCGGCATGAAAGAGAATGAACATGCCCTCCGCCGCCACCCTCTCATATAAAGGGTACATCCGGGGATCATCAACGAAAAAATCCTGATAGTCGGGGTGCAGCTTAAAGCCGTGGAACCCGTCCTGCTTCAGCTTTTTCATCTGCCCGGAACTCAAGGGATCAGCGGGATGCATGGCGGCCATCGCCGCAATGCCCGGCTGCCGTATGGCCCTGAGCCACTGTTGAATGGATGTGACCTGTTCCGGTTTCGTCGCCACAGCGGCCACGATGGAAAGATCGATCCCGGCAGCCGCCATGGACCTTTTCAACCCCTCCAGGGTGCCGTCCGCATACGCATCGATCCCGGACCGCTCCCGGACCGCCAGGACTGTGCTCAGGGCGAGTCGATCGGGATAGATATGGGTATGGAAATCGATCTTCAAGGTGTGATTTCTATACGATATTCCACCGATCTTTTCAAGGCATAAGGTCCGGACCGCTTTGTCGCCCTTCAATAGCACTTTCCCTTCCTCCAGACCTGTATTATAATAGATGAAATATGAACGGGTACCTTAGCATACCGGAACGAAGCATCAAACGCCATGCATGAGGAGGGAGCTTATGTTTGAAGTGACCGAGGAAGCAGCCAACAGGATCAAAGAGTATCTCAAAGGCCAAAAAGACCCAAAACCCATAAGGGTACTTGTCACTGAAGGCGGATACAGGGGCGCATATCTTGTCATGGCACAGGACAACCGCAAGGAGAATGACGAGGTTTTTACAGACCGGGGCGTGACATACATCGTTGAAAAAGAGCTTTTCGAAAGGGCAAAACCCATACGCATCGATTATGTCAAATCAATCTTCGGCGGGGGCTACATACTCGACTCCCAGCTTTTGAAAGAGTTGGACGGTGTTTTCACCGGATGCAGAAACATCTGCGATACGTGCGGCGACTCCGATTATTAGCGCATCGTCGACGCTCCTGGTCCATCAAGCCGTATTCAAGGTAAGATGCGTCCGGATAACGAAGTCTGCCGTATCGAGGGAATGACCATATTTTGCGAACGATTGCGCGGTTTCCTCAAGCATAGCGTGGAGCCGTTGCGTGCCATTTACCCTGCGGCCTGTTTGTCTTCGGAAACCGGGTACCCCTGCAGCCTCAGGGCATTTTTGACAGGACCGGGGGAAAACGTCCAGAATTCTATGTCTTTTTTGGCCATCGGATCATTGTGCACAAAGATAAAACGATAATTGACAAAACATCTGGAGACAATGATCTGCTGGATGAATTCACGTTTTAACGTAACCTCCTGAAGTATCGTGTTCATGGAAACCCTGTCCGGGTCGATGATCAGCTTCACGAACGGCCAGGAATTCTGGACCCTCCCGAATTTCCCTCCACCGGTATGCTTGCTCACAACACCCCCTTACCGTGCATCGCTCCCTGCCCGCATCCTGATCGTCCAGGAGCGTTCCCGTATATCCGGGATCACCGGTACCTGTGGATCACCGTGCCGCCCATTATGGTCATGCCGACCTGAAAAAAGAAGCCCTTTATCGGCTTGATAGGGCCAAGGTCCGTCAATTCTTCGAAGTCTGAAGGGAAGAAACGGATATCCGCATCACCTTCCCAGGCGTCCCCGATCTTCGCATTCGTCACATTGCTGATAAGGATGTCGTGCACGAGGGGCCTTTCCGCGTCTTCGTAGTCCGGGAAATGGCGCATGAGGTAAAACTTGAAAGGCGGTACCTTCTGCGGGGGGACCTGTTTCTTGAGGGTCAGGGAACCCTCGACGATCCTTTCCTCATGCGAGGCACATATGCCCTTTATCTTCGCGCCGGCCTTCTTGCCGCCGGCCACAGGCATATATTCGTGGAGCTTCGTGATATGGACCCGGCCAAGCTTCTTCGGGAACCCCTGGATAAAGCCCCGCATGAGAGTGAAATCATTATCGACCCAGATATAGGGTACATAGTAGCCGGGAACACCTTTGAACTGGCACCCGACCATGACGATGCATTCGTGATAGATGGACCTCTCAGGATTGACGGAGGCAAGATCGGGGTGAGCGTCGCTCGCCGAAACCCACTCCACGAACCAGACCACCCCCTCGCCGGGATTGGGCCCGGGCTCAAGGGCAGAGGGCAGCAGCGCCCTCATCTTTTTCTCGTTCGCCTTGAAAACGAGATGCATAACATCCCCGCCATAATGCCAGGGCGGCGGGTCAATGACAGCCGCTTTGCCTTTCGGGGACAGCGGAAGAATATAACCTTTGAGCGGAAACGATCTCTTTGACGCCATGGCTTCCCTCCTGTCATGTCCGGTTTACAACGATTGTCCCACCGATCCCCTGCATTGTCAATCCGTCACGTGCCGGTCAGTTCGCGGGACCCGGGTGTTCACCGCGCAAATAAAGCATTGACACTCGCATCCGTTGTGCTAAATATGTAAGACGGATCCCCTGAAAACCGGGGCGACCCGACATACGGCAAGGAACAGATAAGTATGGGCGAGCCAAAAAAACCACCGGGTTCGGGGCGCAGTACATATGACCTCATTGATAAAGACCGTTTCTTTGCGGCACTCGATGTGCGTAAATCCATGGTTTTCCTTGACCTTGGATCGGGCGTTGGCAATTATACGATCCCTCTTGCCGAGGCGGTCGGGCCCACCGGGCACATCTATGCGTTGGACGCCTGGGAAGAAGGCCTCGCCAGCGTGCGAGAGCGGGCTTCGAAAAGAGAGCTGAACAATATCACGACGATACTGGCCGATGCACACGAAGGCATCCCGTTGGATGTCAGCTCGATCGATGGTTGTCTCATGGCCTGCGTCCTTCATGACCTTCTGCGTGAGGGGTCGGGAGAGGTCGTCCTGCGTGAAACAACGAGAATATTGAAGCCCGGCGGCAAACTCGCCGTGCTGGAATTCAAAAAGATAGATGAAGGCCCCGGCCCGCCTCTTCATATACGCCTTGCCAAAGAGGACGTCGAAAACCTTCTTGTGCCCTTTCACCTTACGATCGAAAGCGTGTCCGACGCAGGGAAATATCATTACCTCCTCGTCGCTTCCAGGCCCGGTTGAGACGGGAATTACGGAAATACGCACCGCCGTCATCCAATCCCGGGCGCCCTCCGGGTGAACGGGACCCCGATCTTCTTTTTTTGAAAATGACCAAACAGGGGCCCCGCTTGATTTTCTGTTCCAACTGGTTCATCATTTTTCATAAGTTTGTCATAAACTGACGTTGTAAAAAGCAAAGATAAAGGCATGCCGGAAACAAAATCCACTGGAGGAGGAATCACATGGAGGAACAATTCAAGGTCCTGATCGGGGGAACATGGACGGATGCGGTCTCGGGTGAGACGATGCAGGTCATAAACCCTGCAACATCAGAGATCATAGCCAGGGTCCCGAAATGCGGTCAGGCAGATGTGGACCGGGCCGTGAACGCCGCCGTCGACGCCTCGGCGGGATGGGCCATGAAGACGGTGGGAGAGCGTTCGAAGATACTCCTCAAGCTTGCCCGGGTCATCATGTCCCACCATGAAGAACTGGCCCGGCTCGAAACGGCCGAACACGGCTCCCCCATCCGGAAAACGATGAATTTCGACGTGCCCCTGTGTGCGGAACAGTTTGAATATTTCGCCGGCGTCGGGCGGGCGCTCACAGGGCAGACACTGCCGGTCGGCCCGTGGTGCTCCTCCATGACGGTCCGGGAGCCTTTGGGTGTGATCGGCCTCATCACGCCGTGGAATTTCCCCGCTCTCATGGTGGTATGGAAGCTCGGCGCGGCCCTGGTCACGGGCAACACGTGTGTCGTCAAACCACCCTCGATCGCACCGCTCACCACGCTGAAATTAGGGGAATATGCCATGGAAGCCGGGGTGCCGGCGGGTGTGGTCAATGTCATCACCGGCCCGGGTGAAACGGTAGGTGAAGCACTTGTTCAACATCCC
>CALMFJ010000099.1 GCA_937862865.1 uncultured Pseudomonadota bacterium
CGTAGGTTTGGTGTTCGAGCCACCACAGGCGCGCTTTTTCTTCATGCCTGTTCTCTTCGTGCGCGTTGTCCGCGGGATTTTCTTTATGCTTGATTATTGACCTGTTTGTTATTGACAATTCAGGGATATTATCAGATTCAATTATAGTATGAAATATTTCAGGGAGGAATGATGAAACTGAAGACTTTTCTGTGCATTATGGCGGCAGTGTGCATCATCCCGGCGTTTGCGCTGGCGGCCGATAAAAAGGAGACGTCCAAAAGCGCGCTGCAGGACCTTAAGGCCGTGGAAAAAAGCTCGAAAGAGGCCTCGAAGGACGCTCAGGCGGGGAAATTGGAGAGCGCGAAGGAGAAGTCCGGCAGAGGGTTTGATACTCCTGTAAAAAGTACGGACACCGTTAAGTCCCAACCCGTGACCAGACAGGACCCGAAGGTTAAGTCCCAACCGGTGACCAGACAGGACCCGAAGGAGATCTCCCGGCGCGAGAACGAGGCGCAAAAGGAGCGCGACAGGAAGACGGCACAAAAATATAAGCTGGACGATCCGAAGAAGGCACCCCCGAAACCATAGCGCCGTCGGTGATTGCGGGAGGTTTTAAGAAGGCTCGGAGCGGAGGTGCTGGGGATCAGCCCCGGTCCGGCGGCGGCGCAAAGGAATTTTAGCGACAGGTTGAAGCTCACATTTTCGCTGCTGCCGGACATTGATCACTCGGTCGCGGAGGCTTACGGGGTGTGGGGTGAGAAGACCCTGTACGGGAAGAAGTACATGGGTATCACCCGGTCGTCCTTCCTCATAGGTACGGACGGGAAGGTCCTGGCGGCATGGTACAGGGTAAGCCCGGACGCCACCGTGCCGAAGGCGCTTGAAGTGCTGGAGGCAGGCTGAGGTGAGAGTAATGTTGTACCAATTGGAAAGGGACGACATCCGTGTCCGCATCGAAGCGTACTTCAACGGGGAGGACCTCATTGTCGAAGGCTATGATATCGGGCAAACCGTTGAGGAATACTGGGGCGACAGTGATTATGAATACGCGACGACCATAGCCAAGGAAGAGGTCGCAAAGCTCTTCCCCTTATCGGGTGTTGCCGCGGGCGACAGGGAAGGGCTTCTGAAGGCTATTGCAGGCCGGTTCAACACCAACACGTGCTTCAGCGAGTTCAGGGACTTTCTCGAGGAGAACGGGATACGATACGAGAGTTTTTCCTGGGCCTGAGAGGGGCCGTTCCCCTCATTTGAATCGCACCGGACACATGCAGCATACAGAGCGTACAGGGACGTCCCTGACCGTAAGAAATCCTGCGGCATGCCCAGGAATTCGCAGACCGCATCGTTAACGAGCACAAACCTGTATTGCCGGTCCTTGACGAAGAAAGGGCTTCCAATACACTCGATGATCGCTTCAAAGCGTTCCATGGACATCATAAAAATCTCCCTGCCGGTCCCTGTATGACCCTTCGTTTATCCCTGCCCGTTCAACGTGTCCGCCGATACCGCAACGCGTTTCCCCGGAAGGCCGCGCGTCTGCCCGATTCTCTATAATGAATATTTCTCATGAGAAAATAAATTGGATATTGAAGCCGCTCATTCGCTTATCGTTCATCACACGGAACAGATTCCTGGAAAATGCAACAATTTTTTGTTGACTCACCGTTATATCTTATGATACATAACGAGCGTTATATATTATAAAATATAAGGAGGTTGTTCCGTGATCCGGCACTTCGAGCTCATTTCGATCGCACTGATATTCCTGTTGATCTTCCTTGTTCAGCAGGCTGTCGGGGAGGAAGGCACTGCAAAGAAAGGCGTTTTTACGCTTGGGGAAATTGAAGTAAAAGACAGGTTGGAGAAGAACAAGAACGTGACCGTTGAAGAGATCAGCGAACAGGACATGCGCGACTTTAACAAGAATAATGTGGCGGAGGCTGTGAATATGCTTCCCGGCGTTACGATGACGCGTAACAGCAGAAACGAGCAAATGGTGTATATACGGGGTTTTGACATGAGGAGGGTGCCCATCTTTCTCGACGGCATCCCGATCTATGTGCCGTACGACGGCTATCCCGATCTCGGGCGCTTCACGACGTTTGATATGTCCGAGATAACGGTATCGAAGGGGTTTACCTCGGTCCTCTACGGCCCGAATACGGAGGGCGGGGCGATCAACATGGTCTCGAAGAAACCGGAAAAGGCCTTCGAGGGGACTATCAGCACCGGGTACGCGACGGGTGATACGTTCAGGAGCTATGCCAACCTCGGGACCAAACAGGACAAATGGTACCTGCAGGGAGGAGGGTCGTACGTCAGCAGCGACTATTTCAGGCTTTCCGATGATTTCAGGGAGACGGCCGCAGAAAAAGGCGGGCACCGTGAGAATTCATACTACAGGGACCGAAAATATAATCTGAAGCTGGGCCTCACGCCCGCTGACGGGTATGAATACGTCATCAGTTATATCAACCAGCATGGCGTCAAGGGCAACCCGCCCTATGCCGGCACCAATCCGACCATTCCCGTGCGATACTGGCAGTGGCCGTACTGGGACAAGGAAAGCATCTATTTCACCTCGAAAACACCGATAGGACAGGATACGTATGTCAAGGTCAGGGCTTATTATGATCAGTATCAGAACTCTCTTTATGCCTATGACGATTACACCTATTCAACGTTTAAAAAGGGCTCGTCGTTCATGAGCGATTACAACGACAGGACCAGCGGCGGGTCGATCGAGGCGGGGACAACACTCATACCGCGAAATAATATCAAGGCCGCCTTCCATTACAAGGAAGACTACCACAAGGAGCATAACCAGCCGAACCCGTACCAGAACTTCAAAGACGAGATGTGGTCCGCAGGGCTCGAAGACACTCTTCAGATAACGAAGCAATTCTATACGATCTTTGGTGTCAGTTACGACAACCTGAAGAATATCAAGGCCGAGGATTATGACACAAAGACAAAGAAATTCTCGGACTACAATCCAAGCTCTACCGACGCCTGGAACCCGCAGATCGGGTTCTTCTATGATCTTACGGATACGGACAAGGTCCATGCAAGCGTGGCGAAGAAAACACGGCTGCCCACGATGAAAGACAAATATTCCTATAAACTGGGGACCGCCCTTCCCAACCCTGACCTGAAGCCCGAGAAAAGCATTAATTACGAATTGGGTTACCAGGGGACTTTCTTCAAGAAAATGGCAGTGAAAACGGCCATATTCTATTCAGACATATCCGACATGATGCTGAACGCGACGGTCCCTGATCCGTCGAAGCCCGGAAAGACATTATTACAGGCCCAGAATATCGGCGATGTCAGGAGATACGGTGCCGAGTTCGAGGTGTCAGGGTACATCATTGCGAGCCTCGAGGGCGGCTTCAATTATACGTACATCTACTCCGATAACAGGACAGATTCGCAGAGAATAACGGATATCCCGAAACATAAACTGGCCGCGTTCGCTAAATACCGGCCCGTTACGGGTTTAAGCCTCATCGCCAGCGTAGAGTATAATTCGCAGCGCTATAGCTCTACGGACGGCGTCGATGTGGCGCGCGCGTTTGCGGTTGCCAATTTTAAGGCCGCGTATGAATTCCTGAAAGGTGTGACGATCGAAGGCGGGGTGACCAATATATTTGACAGGGATTACGCCCTCTCCGACGGCTATCCCGAGGCGGGAAGAAGTTTCTTTACGAATCTGACGTATAAGTTCTGACAGCGGGCCCTCAGGCTATGCGGGTCACGAAGCCGGTCTTACCGTGACCGGAACGGACTGACGAATATGACAGCGCTCTTTCACAATGTACGGTCCGAATTTATGATGGCCCTGGCCCTCCATGCATGTGTTCTGGGGGTTGTCATGGTGTTCGGCAACGTGCTTCACAGGCATCAGGAAACGGTTGTCGTGTATCTTACCGACGAGGCGCCCGGCGGCGGTCCGGGCACGAAGCAAGGCGGGGGGAGTCCGGCAGGGAAAGGCGCAGCAATTCCCGGAAGGATATCCAGGACCCCGCCCGCGTCTCTGGCGAAAAAAGCAACCGTCGATGATCCTGCCCGGGATGCGAAAGAGGAGTCGAGGCCCGCGGTAACAGGCGGCGTGTCAGGGGGTGCGGCGACCGGTGCGGGGGAAGGGGGGAGCACGGGAGGGACCGGGGATCCCTCCCGTGCAGGTAGCGGCGGCGGCTCGGGAGGCGGACTTGGCCGGGGTATGGGTACCGGCAGAGGGGCGGACCAAAATCTGAGGACGCAATACCTCAAAGAGCATTTTTCCCGGATCCGCGACCTGATAATGGAGCATCTTACCTATCCGCGGATGGCGCGGAAAATGGGGTGGAAAGGCAGGGTGGTCGTAGCTTTTGTCATCCGGGAAAACGGCACTGTGGAGAAGACCCGTGTCGTCAGCAGTTCGGGTTTTGACATCCTCGATGCAAACGCGCTGAAGACGATCATGGATGTGCAGCCGTTTCCCAGGCCGCCGGTCAAAGCGGAACTGGTCATACCCATTGTCTACAAGCTGGAGTGACACGGAGGGAAAACACATGAATGCTGATCAACTGGAACTCAAAAGCTGTCTCGAGAAGGCCAGGGGCTTTCACGGGGACCTTTGCGCAGGAATTGTCCTGGGTACGAGAATGGCGATACTCGGTCTTAAGGCGATCGGTATCGAGGACCCGTGCGGCAAGGACCGTAAAAACATCGTGGTGTACACCGAGATAGACCGTTGCGCCACAGATGCCATCCTTGCCGTGACCGGGTGTCATCCCGGCAAGAGAACGATGAAGATACTCGATTACGGCAAAATGGCCGCCACGTTCATTAACCTGGCGACAGGCAAAGCGGTCCGCATCGTAGCCAGGGATAAACAGGCTGACCCGAAGAAGGAATATTCCCCGGACATGGCCGGGCAGGAACCCAATACGGAACGATATACATCCGTGCCTGCCGAAGACCTTTTCGAGGTGAGGGAGGTGGAGGTCGACATGAGGCCCGAGGACATGCCCGGCAGGCCGTTGCGCGTTGTCGCCTGCTCCGTCTGCGGGGAAGGGATCCTGGACATGAGGGAGATCGTAAAAGATGGAAGAACACTCTGTAAACCCTGTGCAGAAGGCAGGACCTACTGGCGGGAAAAAAAGTAGAGAGCCGGGCATATTGAAGGCCGCTGACGGAATAGACTGGAACGAAGCCTGGAAAATGCAGCGGTCCCAAAAAGCGGTGATCAAGCGCGACGTGAATTTCTGGGACAACAAGGCGCGCGATTTTTTTAAGAAACCCTGGGACTCGAACTATTCCGATGATTTCCTCAAGATCATGGAACCAAAAAGGTGCTGGACCGTTCTTGATATGGGGTGCGGCTCAGGGGCGCTGGCAATTCCTCTTGCGAAATATGTCAGGAGAATAACCGCCGTTGATTTCTCACCGGGGATGCTCGAGCTCCTTGAAGAGCAATGCAAAACGAAAGAGATCGACAACATAGCGGTCATCAAGGCGAGTTGGGAAGATAACTGGACGTCCAAAGGCATTGGCTCATACGATGCCGTAGTGGCGTCACGGTGCCTGGTCGTCGATGATCTCCGGAAGGCTATTATGAAATTACACAATGCGGCCCGGGAACGCGTCTACATTTCGACCATTGTCGGCGACGGACCTCATGACCGGGGGATGTATGAGGCCGTCGGGAGGCGACTCACTCCCGGGCCGGACTACATCTATACGTACAACCTGCTCTACCAGATGGGCATCTGCGCGCACCTGTCATTTATAAAGGATTACAGGCAGGAATCATTTCAGGACCTTGATGCGGCTCATCAATATTACGATAGATTCCTGGGGGAACTGACGAATTCCGAGAAGGTCAAATTGCGTTGTTACCTTGAAGATCAGCTTGTTGCGAGAAACGGAAAATGGGTTTTGAAATATAAGAGAGCGACGCGATGGGCGGTCATGTGGTGGGAAAAAGAGTGAAAACGGAGTTCGCTCCGATGAAGACGGGCCTCGTGATCGGCTCCCTCGCGGCGGGCCTTTTGCTTGCTGTCCTCGTTTCGCTCATGCTTGGCAAGTATCCCGTCGGGGTCGGCGACATATGCTCTTTTTTCCTGTGGAAGCTTTTGAACACGCGGGTGAATCTCTCAGTCGACAGGGAGGTGCTGGAAAATATCCTCCTGAATATCCGTTTGCCCCGTATTGTCGCGGCTATGTTTGTGGGCGCGTCGTTATCGATCTCGGGCGCCTCTTTCCAGGCGATGTTCATCAATCCGCTCGTTTCGCCCGGCATCCTGGGTGTCCTTGCCGGAGCGTCATTCGGTGCGGCCCTTGCCATGGTATTCTCGAAAAGCTGGTTCGTTGTCCAGTCAAGCTGCTTCGTTTTCGGCTTCATTGCTGTCATGACATCCATGGGGGTTGCCCGCCTGTACAGGGGCAACACCGTTCTCCTCCTGATCCTCGGCGGGGTAATCAGCGGTGCACTGTTCACATCGCTTTTGTCCATCGTGAAATACCTCGCCGATCCTTACAATCAGCTTCCGGCAATAGTCTACTGGCTGATGGGCGGGCTTACCCTGGTCGACGGGAACACCCTCAGGAACGCCGCGGTCCCGGTACTCGCAGGCATTGCCCTTATCGTGTCCCTGTCCGGGTACCTCAACGTGCTGAGCATGGGTGATGAGGAGGCGCGGGCAATGGGAGTGCCGGTGGAAAGGGTCCGCTTTATCCTCATTGCCGTTGCGACTATGCTCAGCGCGGTCACGGTGGTCCTTGCAGGGATGGTCGGATGGGTCGGGCTGATCATTCCCCACATGGCCCGGATGATCGTCGGCCCGGACAACCGCGTCCTTGTCCCGGTCAGTGCGCTGATCGGCGCGTTGTACCTCGTCCTGGTCGATGATATTTCGCGGCTTGCATTCACAACGGAGATACCGCTGGGCATCATAACGTCTCTCGTCGGGATACCTTTTTTCGCGGCAGTCCTCAAAAGGGCCGACAGGGGGTGGAGCTGATGCCCGTCATTGAAGCCCGGGACGTCAATTTTGCCTATACGGACAAGACGGTCCTGAACAATATCAGCGTGAGCATACATGAAGGCGAGATCGTTACACTGCTCGGGCCCAATGGAAGCGGGAAAAGCACGCTCCTGAAATTGTTTATGGGGCTTATCAGGCCCAAAAGCGGTCTGGTTTGCCTTAACGGGAGAGATGTAGCGGCTTTCCCGCAAAAAGAGCTTGCGCGGGAGATAGCCTACGTCCCCCAGGTCCACAAGAGCGCGTTTCCCTACACGGTGCTGGATATCATTCTCATGGGAAGGATGCCCCATAAGACCTTTTTCTTCCGCTACTCCCGGGATGATATGCGAATAGCCCGGTCGGCCATGGAAAAATTGTCCATCGCACATCTTTCCGGTCGCCCTTACACCGAAATAAGCGGCGGCGAGCGCCAATTGACCCTGATCGCACGGGCGCTTGCCCAGGGCCCGCGCGTATTCGTCATGGACGAACCCGCGAGCGGCCTTGACTACGGCAACCAGCTTCGATTGCTCGAGCAGATCACGGTCCTGTCAAAAGAGGGATATACCTTCATCAAATCGACCCATTCCCCGGAGCATGCCCTGTGGATAGCGGACCGTGCCGTGATGATACGGGGCGGGGAGATCATAGCAGACGGGCATTGCGGCAATGTGGTCAACAGCGAGATGCTTTTCAGGCTTTACGATACGAAAGTGAAAATAGTGAAGCTGAACGGATCACTGAGGGTATGCATACCGGAGGCGTTTCATCCGGGGCCCGGTTGCGGGCCGGCCGTGTACGACCTGCCGGACACGAACGCTGAAGGACCAACGGGCGCACCGACAGCGAAAAGACAAAAACAATTACAGGTAATGCGATGATCGCTTACGAAGAAGCTCTGCGAACAATTCTCGAGAATTCACAGGCCCTCCCGGCGGAAAGAACGACGGCCCTCAAAAGCATGGGCCTGGTGGCGGCGGATGATGTCGTTTCCGATATCGATCTGCCCCAATCGGACATTGCGCGCCTGGATGGATATGCAGCCCGCTCTTCGGACCTGAAGGAAGCAGGCCCGGATGCCCCTGTTGCCCTGCGGGTCATCGGCAGGGCACGGGCGGGGCAGTTGACGAGGAAAGTCGTCAGGAGGAATACCGCCATCCGGATCATGACGGGCTCCGTGATCCCCGCAGGGGCCGATTGCGTGGTCCGTTTTGAAGATACCGACGAACCGGGAGGCAAACTCGGGCCTAATTCTGACAACCCGTCTACGGTAAAAGCATTTGCTGCGCCTGTCCCGGGCAGCGGCATCCGGCTGCGGGGAAGCGATATTCGGAAGGGGTCTGTGGTCCTCGGGCAAGGAATGGTCCTGGGCCCGGCACAGATATCGGCGCTCCTGTCTATCGGAAAAACCAGGGTCACAGTGATACGCCGCCCTGTCGTTACGATAATCGCCACAGGGGATGAACTGATAAGCCCCGACAGGCAATTGAGGCCCGGTAAAACATTCAATTCGAATGCGGCTGCACTGGCGGCCCTCGTGCTCCATTACGGAGGCATACCGAGGCTGTTGGGGGTCGCCCGTGACAACGAGGCATCAATTATCGGCAAGATCCAAAGAGGCATGACCTCTGATGCGATCATTACGAGCGGCGGTATTTCTCACGGGGATTATGATCTGATGCGCCTCGTTCTGGGAAAGATCGGGAAAGTTGTGTTTTCCCGGGTCAGAATGGGTTCCGGGACGGGCATGGTTTTCAGTGTTGTACCGCGTCCCGCCTTACGAGGCGGCAGTCCCTTCATCCCGGTATTTTCGCTTGCAGGACCACCGTCCGGCTGCCTCATCAATTTCGAAACGCTCGTGAGACCGGCACTTCTCAAGATGCGCGGAATGGTACAGACGAAACATCCTTCCGTGCAGGCTACGGCTGTGGATACGGCTGCCAATCGAAAGGACATCCCGTGCATACAATGGACCCGTCTCGAGGAAAAAGAAGGGAGATACCGGGTTATGCTCAATGTTGACGGGACTGCAGGCAATCTCAACCCGCTGCTCATGGCTAATTCACTTACGGTCATTCCTGAAGGGACCATGATCAGATCGGGCGATGCGGTCCGGGTTTTGCGGCTTGACTGGGGATGTGCATATACACCTTACAAAAAGTACACCGGGGGCGCGCAAAGGTCCCGGGATAATAACGCAGGTCATCCATACAAAAAGCAGGCGGGAGGGAAAGAGCGATGAAGCACGGGACGGGGCCCCGGTACGTACGCCGGGTAATAATGTGTGCTGTTCTCTCCGCCGTATGTGCGTGTCTCGCGTCAGGGCCGCACCTTGAAGCCAGATGTCTCACGGATATTGCCGGCAAGAGGGTTGTTGTCCCCGACTACGTCCGGAGCGCCTGGGGTACCTCACCTCCGGCGACATACCTGCTTTATTCTCTTGACCCTTCGGTCCTCGCGGGGCTTACCACGCCGTTAAAGGGCTGGGAGAAGGCATATCTCCGTAGAGATATGCAAAAGCTGCCGGTCCTTGGCGGATGGTACGGGCAGGGGAACGTGCCGAACATTGAAATGGTGCTCAAGGTCAAGCCAGACATTATTGTCGTGCCTGCCCTGAGCGCAGGCGCCGACGCCAGGACCACCAAAACGCTCAGGAACATTCCCATACCGGCGATAACCGTGGACGTCTCGAAACTGTCCAGTTACCCCGACGCCTTCCTTTATCTTGGCGAGGCCCTCGGCAGGAAAGAAAGGGCGGAAAAATTGGCCGAATATGCACGGAAGACGATCGGGAATACAGAACAGATCGTAAGGGGTATCCCGGAAAAGAACAGGGTGTCCGTCTATTATGCCGAAGGTGAGGATGGGCTGACCACGGAATGCCATGTCTCAATGCACGTGGAACTTATCGGGCTGGCGGGCGGCAAAAATGTCCACCGCTGTGTCTCGAAGACCAACTACGGGATGGATAAAGTTTCGATGGAACAGGTGCTGATGTATGACCCTGATGTGATCCTCGTATTCGAGCGGAATTTTTTTAAAAAGGTCTTTCTCGATGCGCGCTGGCGCCAGATAAAGGCCGTAAAGAACAAAAGGGTTTATCTCATCCCCAGGCAGCCCTTCAACTGGTTCGACCGCCCCCCTTCGTTCATGCGCCTTCTGGGCCTGAAATGGCTGTTAAATGTACTCCATCCCGATGTGTACCCGGTGGATATCGTGAAAGAGACCCAAATATTTTTCAAGCTTTTTCTCGGCGTCACACTCTCACAGAAAGAAGCCGGCGACATCATTCAATTCCAGGTGCCGAAACTGACATTCACGGCCGGGCCCGGGCCTTCCACCGCCTGATCATCCGGAAAACTGCAAGAACCTTTGAGCGGGCGTTTTTCTAAACCCGAAATCCCTCTTGATATTATCAAGGCCATCGTGTTATAAATTTGACAATAGTAGCACTGGCAAAATATGGCCGGCATACGGCGCAGTTGGGGGAATGAAGCGCTGCTGCCCGGTATGTACACAGGGGCAGCGAAAACTGCTCTGAAATTGTCACAGCAAGTGGCAAAGCACGGGCAGGGCGTTCCGTACCATTGTTGTTGGAACAAATGGCACGATATTGACAAACGTAGCATAAAGAGGCGGTACATGCTGACGGTCTTCTGGTGGGCTGTGACACTCGTTGCTTCATTTCTGGCGGCAGTTGGTGCCGCATGCGCGCAGGAAGGGGCAAACCCGGTCAGGCTGGACGATATTGTGGTGACCGCCACGAGGACCGAAAAAGAGCTTGCCGAAGTACCGGCCTCAACAAGCGTTGTCACGAAGGAGACGATCGAGATGGGCAATGTCCAGGTCATAGACCAGGCGCTCAATGATCTCCCCGGTGTTTTCGACAGGCGCGGCAAGGGCCCCATGGACACCCAGGCCTCTATTACCTTAAGGGGCATCCCGGGACAGCAGAGGACCCTTATCATGCTGGACGGTATCGCCCTGAACAAGGCCTATGACGGCACGGTTTCGCTGGGAGGGTTTGCCGTTGACGATATCGAAAAGATCGAGGTGGCGCGAGGGCCCTTTTCGAGCCTCTACGGCGGCTATGCCATGGGCGGGGTTGTCAACATGCTGACGAAGATGCCGGACTCGAGAACGGCTACGGTAAAAGGGATGTACGGAACCGATAACGCCTGGGGCACTTATGTTTCGTGCGGGGATAAGCTCGGTGATAAGTTCCGGGTCTTTCTGAGCTGGAATTACCAGTCAACGGACGGATATGTCACGGATTACAATGTCCAGTCCGGCAAACCGACGGCAGGCATCGGGGGCTTCAGCATGACCCGCAGCAACCAGGGCGCGCCGCGGTACCTTATCGGCGATAAAGGCTATAATGGCTGGTATAACGAAGGGTACACCGTCAAGGTGGGGTATGACTTCGACAGGACATCGAGGCTCAGGCTGACCTATATCCGAAGCCAGTACGAGTACCGGTATGATGACCCGAACACCTATCTTGTGAATGGGACCGGAAACCCCGTTTACAAATACGGGGCAGTTCAGGAATCAACCTTTCTCGGCGGCCCCGGCGGGACGACCCAGAATATATACGACATCAGCTTCGAAAAAGAATTTTCGTCCTTTAAAGCCAAGGCATCGGTCAACCTCAACGACTATGAGAAAAGCTGGTATACGACCCCCGGCACGACTGCCGCAACGACACGTTCCGGAGGCCCCGGTACGGTCTCGTCAACACCGTCGCGGGCCTACGGCGGTGATCTCCAATTCATCATACCTGCCTTCAAGGTCCACACCTTTACCGTTGGCGGCTCCTTCAAGTATAGCTGGTCCGATACGGAGGAAAATAGCCTCACCTACTGGAAGGACGAGGATTCGAAGACAAACCTCTCCTACCAGTCCCGCGGAAAGGACAGAACGCTCGCCCTCTTTGTCCAGGACGAAATAGCGTTGCGGAAGGACCTTACCTTATACCTTGGCCTGAGACAGGACTGGTGGAGGACCTATGACGGGTACGCCTATGACGCGGGTAAGGCGGGTTATCCAAAGCACTTCGGCCCTTCGGCATACGCTTCGATAAGCCCCAAAGCGGCCGTCGTGTATACACCGTTCACCGGGACAACGCTGAGGGCGTCTGCGGGGAAGGCGTTCCGGCCTCCCACGATCTATGAACTTTACCGGACATGGACCTCCGTATCCGGTATCACCTACGCGAGCAATCCGGACCTGAAACCTGAAAAATCCTTCTCCTGGGATATCGGGTTCGAACAGAAATTATGGAAGGGGTTTCAGCTCAAAGGTGCCTATTTCGAGAGTTACATCGAAGACCTCATATACAGCACGACCGTAACATCAACGTATCAGACAAAGGTCAATGCGGGCAAGGCGGACATAAAAGGATTTGAAGTGGAGGGCAGGCAGAAGTTCGATTTCGGCCTGGCGCTCTTTGCCAACTATACATACAATAATGCCACGATGAGGGACAACGATGCGAATCCCGATTCGGAGGGGAAGAGGCTCACGTTCGTCCCGAGGGAGATGTTCAATGTCGGCTTCGAAACACAGCAGGGCCCCTTTTTGGCGCGGTGCGTCGGCAGGTACGTGGGAAAGCGTTACAGCGACGACCTCAACAGGGACAGGACAAATGGTGTCTATCTTTCGTACGATCCGTACTTTGTGGTGGACGCCAAGGTCTCCTACGACATAACGAAATTCATCAGGGCATCCCTCGCCGTGGACAATATCTTCGACCGGGATTACTTCTCCTCATATCAGGCGCCCGGGAGAAAATGGTACGGAGAGCTTAAAATACGTTTCTGAAAGTTGACGGGGAGGAACAATGAATATCCACAGGATAACCTATAACCCTGAAGCCAATTCATGCAGCCTTTATTTCATCGGGTGCAATTTCCGCTGTACAGGGTGCTACTGGAAAAAGATATACCCGGAGGTCAACCTGAAGGAACTGAGGCTCCTCGATCTCGAAGAGGTCATGGAGATCTTGCGGCCCGTGTCCCCGCGGAGGGTCATCATCATCAGCGGCGACCCGCATGAGAACCATGAATTCTCGATCCTCCCAAAGACGCTCTACGACGAGTTCCAGTGCGAAGTGCGCCTCATGACAAACGGTTATATCCTGCCCGGCCTCGAAGGCTTAAGCCATGTGTCCCTTTCGATCAAGGCCTTCAGCGACGACATACACAGGAAGTATACGGGCAGATCGAACTGCATACCGCTCAAGAACTTTGCCATGCTCCACGAACAGGGCGTCGGGCTCTCGTCGTCGAGCGTCCTCATACCCGGCGTCATTGACAAAGAGGAGATACAGAAGATCGGGCGCTTCATTGGCGGTATAGACAGGGATATTCCCTACCGGGTCATCGGATACATGCCCGTGAACGGCCTCCCCTACCGGAAGCCTACCTATGACGAGGTCAGGGAGGCGGCCGAGTCTATCAACGGCAGCCTTGCCAATGTAGTTTTTTCCGATCCGAAGGAGTATGATTATACAGGCATTGTCGATCTGTTCACCGACAACCTGAGACAATGATAGAGATCAAAGATCTTACCTACACATACCCGGAAGCCGAAAATGCCGCCGTCAGGGATATCAGTCTCCATATAAAAAAGGGGGAATGCGTCCTTTTCGTCGGTCCCAGCGGCTCAGGGAAGTCGACCGTTCTTTATTGTTTAAACGGGCTCATACCCCATATCTTCGCGGGCAACGTAAAAGGCAGCGTCACGGTGGAAGGCATATCGCCGCAGGGCGTGCCGATAGCGGAATTATCGAAGACCGTGGGGACCGTTTTCCAGAACCACGAGAGCCAGATATTCATGCCCACCGTCGAAGAGGATGTTGCCTTCGGCTGTGAAAACCTCCTTATGGCCAGGGATGCGATAATCGGGCGAAGGGATGCCGCCATTGAGGCTATGGGCCTGCAGGATGTGAGATACGCCGGTACGGATACCCTTTCAGGGGGGATGAAACAGCGCCTTGCCATAAGCTCCATATACGCCATGGGACCGCGGCTGTTCCTCTTTGACGAGCCGACCGCCGACCTCGATGAAGAGGGCAGGAGGGACCTCGTCGGGATCCTGAAGAAATTGAAGGCGGCACACCATACGATCATCGTTGCCGAACACCGGTACGACGACCTGCTTCCCGTTGCCGACAGGGTCCTTTTCTTTGAAAAGGGGCGGGTTACCGAGGGCGTCAGGAAGGCCGGAAAAGGCAGCTCCGCTGCCGGAGGCACAAACCGTGCCGGAAATGGCGCACCCCATATCGAGTTGAGAAATATATCGTTCGGCTATAACAGGAAGGCCCCTGTCCTTGAGAATATCAGCCTCAAGATAGAGAAAGGCGAGATGGTTGCGATCTGCGGGAATAACGGTTCGGGAAAAACGACCCTTTTAAAGGTGATGGCCGCCATCCTCAGGCCGGTCTCGGGAGAGGCCGTGATCGGGGGGATCACAAATCCCGCCCTGGACGACATCGTCGGCTCTGTGGGTTTTCTTTTCCAGAATCCCGACGAACAGCTCTTTACCGGTTCCGTTGAGGAGGAGCTCATGTTCGGCCCCAAACGGCTTGGAAAGAAGATCGATGTCGGGCGGTACCTTAAGATGGCAGGTCTTGACTCGATGATGCGAAGACATCCTCAAACCCTTTCAAGGGGGCAAAGACAGCTGCTTGCCGTTCTTTCGGTGCTGGCCATGGAGCCGCAGATACTTCTTCTCGATGAACCGACAACCGGCCTCGATGATGGGACATGGCACGACCTGTTCCGTATTCTCCGGGAACTTACGTGCACGGGCAGGACGGTCGTGTTCTCGACGCATCACAGACGGGCAAGAGAACTGTCGGACAGGGTGATCGCTCTTGACCGGAAAGGGGTGACGGCCGATGCGGTATTCTGACAAAAAAACGATCTTTCACCGCCTTGACCCGAGGACAAAGATAATCCTCAGCGTGGGATGCGCCTGCCTCATCGTTATCGCCCGGTCGCCCGCGGGCCTCTTTCTGCTCTTCGCAGCCCTCCTGTGCTGCTTTCTCGGGATGAGGCCCTCCGCAGCGACCCTGCGGACCACCGCAAAGATGATGGGAGCGGTTTTTGCCCTCACGGTCATTTCCCAGGGTTTCTTCTACTACTTTGAACCGAGGACCCCCTTGTTCGTTCTTTTGGAAAAGGGTTCAGGCCTTCCGGGCAGGCTTACGGGGGGGATAGCCCTTTACAAAGAGGGGCTGGTCTACGGAATGGTCCAGTCGATGAGGCTCTTTTCGGCAGCGGTCATGAGCATGATCATCGTCATGAGCACATACCCTTCCGACCTGGTCCTGGGATTAAAAAGACTGGGAGTTCCTGAAAAGATCGCCTTCATGCTCACAATGGGCATCCGTTTTCTCCCGGCCATCATGGAAGAATCGAGAAGGATCATGACGGCGCAGAAGCTCCGGGGATTGAAAATTAAAGGCGTAAAAGGGAACTTCGCGGCCTTCCGCTCCCTGATAGTTCCCCTGATCACCGACAGTCTTCGCCACGGCAGAAGGATCGCCCTTGCGGCCGAGGTCCGGGGTTTTACAGGCACGAGGACAGAGATCAAGAACTTGAAGTTCGCATGGCTCGACTGGTCGGCATTATTCACGGTGATTACCGTTGTCGGGGTATCGATAACATGCAGGTTCTATCGATGAACGTCTTTGTCATTTCCGTGCTGTTCGTCCTTGCTTTCGGGACCGCCCTCTTCTTTGCGGCCTTGAAACGAAAGATGATCAGCGCTCTCAACACTCACGACCTTATCGTGATCGCCCTGATGTCCAGCCTCCTCTATGCGGCCGGCCTTCCCTTCAAATTCGGGTTGGGCCGGCTACCTTTCATTCACGCTTTTATCTACTCCGTCCCTTTTACGGCGGTCCTCTTTATCGGGATAAGGGTCGTCCCGAAAGCGGGGGCTGCTACACTCATCATTGTGGGCCACAGCCTCCTCTCCCAGCTTTTGTCCCGGGGGATCAATCCCCTCTGGTGGCCCTACCCGTTTCTTGCGGGGTTTGTCCTGGAGTCGTACTTTCTCATCACACGGAGTTACCTGCAGACAAGGCTGAACGCGGTATGCGCGGGGTGCCTGCGGGGCCTCGTCATGTACCTGTATTTCTACCTTGTTTCAGCGCCCTTTATCTGGCACATGCACTACGCCCCGTGGTATGTTTTTATCCAGACCGCGCAGGGGGTCGCCGGTTCCGGCATCGGCGCGCTGATCGGCTTTGCCTTAAGCAAACCGATCCTGCAGGCCTACCGTCACGGCGGGATATAAAGTTTTATGCCTTTTCGGAAGATATTATACGGCGGCTCAGGTTCAGAAAGCGATGGGGGTTTTATCCCCTGTGCGCATGTTGCCTGCTCTTGTGGAGCATGCTACAATGTACGCGGACAGAGGCAGACTGCTATAGCCGGGCCGGCATAATGATGAATATCGATATTCGACAGGTGGTTCTGACGATTGGAAGTGCGGTCGACCTTGTCGGGGTGGACGACGTCCTTCATGGGCGCCGTGTCGCGATCATGGCCGTTGAATGCGCGAGGCGCCTCGGCTGGGACGAAGAGACGCAGAGCCTGCTCTTTGACGCGGGAATATTGCACGATTGCGGGGTCTCGTCGACCCGGGTGCACCAGAACCTGGTCAATGAGCTCGACTGGGAAGGCTCCCGTGAGCATTGCGACAAGGGGTACGGGCTGCTCAAAGACTTCGCGCCCCTTGCCCACATTGCACCCATCGTCCGGTACCACCACACGCACTGGGAAGACCTCACGGCCCCGGAACTCACGCCCCTGACAGCCCGCTTCGCCAACCTCATTTATCTCGTCGACCGCGTCGATGTGAACGCGGCGGCCCACTATGCCGACGATTCTCTCCTCCTCCATGCGGGGGAGATACGGGACCTCATTGACCGGCACCGGGGTGCGTTCTTTGCGCCCGACCTGGTCGATGCCTTTCTCGATGCCTCCCGCTCGGAGGCGTTCTGGCTCCTGCTCGATGCCGATTTTATCCCCCAGTTTGTGGCGGACATGGGGTGCATCTCCCGGAAGCTCACGATCAGCCTGGAGGAACTGAAGAGGTTCGCCCTCATCATAGCGGATATCGTTGATGCGAAATCGCACTTCACCACCGAACACTCCCTCGGGGTCGCACGGCTTTCCCGGGTCCTTGCGGGCATGGCCGGCGTCACGGGGGAACGCCTCGACCTCGTCGAGGTCGCAGCGCTTTTCCATGACATCGGCAAGCTCCAGATCCCGGACGAGGTGCTCGAAAGCCCGGCGAAACTGACGGTGGCGGACCGGGCCCTCATGAAAAGGCACAGTTTTGCGACGCACCAGATCCTTCGGAGGATAGGCGGCTTCGAGGAGTTGGCGCGATGGGCGTCGGAGCACCACGAAACGCTTCGGGGGGATGGATATCCCTTTCACCTGCCGGATGCGGAAATAGCGCTGGAATCCCGTATCATCAAGGTCGCAGACGTTTTCCAGGCCCTGGCGCAGAACCGCCCGTACCGGGGGCCTGTCCCGGCCCGCGAGATCCTGACACTCCTGCGTTCCATGGAAAAAGAGAATGAGGTCGATCCCGCCCTGGTCGACCTCGTGGCCGCTCATCTTGATGAGTGCTACGAGGCGGCGGTCGGGAGCGCTTCAGGGTAACGCAATCGGTTTTCATTACGGCAGATCACATGCTCTCAGCGAAAGGCCGCTTCCAGGGGTAGTGCGAACTTCTCGCGCTTTTCGGCCCCGAAGAATTTTCTGTATTCCTCATCGCTGAATATCTTCCTGCATTCTTCGAGAGCGCTATTGAATGAGGCTTCGAGGCCCTGCCGGTATTGCACGTGGTCCTCGCTGGTCAGGCCCAACCGGCTTTTCTGCTGCAGCATGTTCCTGTGAATCGCACGTATCCGGTTTCGCTTGTCGGCAGTTAAGGCCGGCAGTTTTTCATTGATCTGCAGGTCCACGAGCTCCTCGAGGTACCGGACCCATGTGCTCTCGTCCCGGAAGCTGCCCGCGGTCGGGCCGTAATACTTGTTGTAGAGTTTCACCCGGGGATTCGGCGCCGCCATCAGCAGTTCACTTTTCCCCTGCCAGGGGTAGTTCTTGTTCACCGCGGCGAGGCACTTGCTCCAGCCGTAGAGTTCCCGCCCCTGCCGGCATGTGTTGGTCAGGCACAGGGATTTATCGTCGAGTCCATACGTCCCGAACCACCATTCGATGATGTTGTAGTACTTGACGTTGTGCACGGTCTTGCCGGTGAAATAGAGCCCCCGGTTGGTGGCGTTCCAGCAGATGCCCACCACCGCATAATAGGGCTTGACCGGCCATATGCACGGCGCCTCCGACATGATGTAATTGATGGTGCTGATATCGATGCAGTTGCCGCTCACGCATTCGAGGGTAGTGTCGCCCAGCACGTCACCGCCATCGTTGCCGCCCAGGGCGCCCCATGCGTGGCGGACGTTGCTGCCGTCGAAGGCCTCCGGATACGTATGCATGGCGACCTGGCTGATAACGGGCGTGCTGACGGGACGGTCCCTTACGTCAAGCCGGCGGCCCATGATATGCTGAGCGCCGGCGTGGCCGGCGCTGAACACCATCGCACCCAATACAGAAATTGTCAGGAGCGCACGAAGATATCCCTTCACATTTCCTCCTCCCGTAGACCTGGATGCGGCGCGTTGCTTACTTGAAATTCACCGGGAGACTGCTCTTATTCGTCCTCAAAACCGTCCCAGATGCCCTCTGTGAACCCAAGGCCCATCGCCGCGCCCTGCTCCTGATAGGTCAGGTCCTTCCAGGCCTTGTCGGTGGTTGCCGGCGCCTTATTCGCATCCCACAGGTCCTGCCGCCAGCCGAGAACGGCCCAGAGCTCTTTTTCATCTCCGCTCAGGTCGTCCCACGACAGTCCCTCCCACACTCTCGGATCACCTCTCATGTCACGAACGCTCATGACTGCCTCCTGCGCTATTTTACCTGGTTTTTTCAAGATGGTAGCATAGATCATATTCCGTAGATAGGGTCTTTTTGACGTCATCTCACCGCAGCGATCTGCCACCATTGTCGAAAGATGCCGGCCGTTCGCTATTCGATAATGGCACCTTTTCCGGTCTTCTGGTATTCAAGCACGACGTGCTCGGCAAAGGCTTCTCGCGCCTGGGAATTAGGTTGAAAACCGCGCGACCGGAGAAAAGCGACGAATGTTTCCGGATCGAAGTCTACCCGGAGCGCGATATTGCCGGCATTCTTGATCTCTTCGAGCTCTCTTTTCACGATGGTTTTCCAGTTTTCGAACGTGGCGGGCATGTTGTGTGAATCGGTGAAGACCTCGAGCGCCCTGCGGTACGCAAGCTCATTTCTATACCAGAGAATTCCTATGATATGGCCCATGGCGCCTCCTTTCGATATCTGCTGTAAATCGTAAAACGTAAAGAGCGAAGAGTAAAGAGTAAAGAGCGAGGAGATCTTCCTCGCCTTAGCGTCATGACCGCCGGTACGAATGCCTTCAGCAATGTGTTCCGCCATGGCTTTGTCCTGCCGGTAAGGCCGTAATGCGCGACAAGGACCTTTTTCATTGCTCCCTCCAGGTCCAATAACAACACATCTCAGGCGATAACGTATAGAAATTGCGTCAGACCCGCTTTACTGGCCGGCGTGAAATTGATATAAGGTTACCGTGCATGATCTTTTGCAAAACCATGCGGTCATACGCGTTATCGGTACGCTGCTGCATATCACCTTTCCCGCCATCGTGTTTGTGATCAGTTCCCGCCTTACCTTTCGTGATATTGGGAATGAGTTGAGAAGGCCGATGACTTTGCTCAAGACATTTCTCGTGGCCTTCGTTGCCGTCCCCCTCATAACTGCCGGGGTTGTAAAACTGCTCGATGTCCCGCTCCTTGTGGGAGGCGTCATGCTGATAGCCGCGGTGGCGCCTGGGGACCCGTTCGACCTTGTGGAGGCCAGAGGGAAAAAGGGCAGTATCTCCGTGGCCGCTACCGTCATGTCTTTCCTCGTTCTCGTGATGCCGCTCGTCGCTCCGCTGTGGCTGGGGGTTTTCAGCCGGTGGTTCCCCCTCCACCTTGCCGTGTCGCCCGCCGCCCTCTTTCGGGAAGTGGCACCCGTTACAATCGGACCTTTGCTTGCAGGGCTCCTTCTTCATCGGTTCCTGCCTTCCGTGACAGGGGTCCTCCAGCGCGTGCTCGAATGGTTTTTCAGGATCGCAGTTATAACGCTTGTCCTGATATTTCTCGTTCCGTCCATCCAGGCGATGGTGAAATTCACTTTTGTCTCGTATGCCGCCATCTTTATCGCTTCATCCCTGTCGTTATGCGCCGGTTACTGCGCCGGGGGATCGAACCGGAGGGACCGTATAAGCCTTGGCGTTACCTCGGGGCTGGGGAACCTTGCGGTTATCCTGCTTGTTGCCCACGTGTGCTATCCCGGGGTGCACGTGCTGTTCCCTGTCTTTGCTTATGTCATTGTACGATGGGCAATCTTCGCGTTCTGGTTCATGCTCCTTCGGGCCAGGCTTTGGTTGCGGGGAGAGGCCCGTTTGAAGCTTTGACGATCTAACCCGTACCTCAGGCGGTCCGGTTCACACGAGATCTTGCGGTACCTTGATTTTCCTGTTCCTGCCGATGAAGAAATAGAGGACCACGCCGAGGGTGTAGAGCAGTATGACGACTAATAGCCATACCACCTTGTCGTTGCCCTCAAAATTGCCGCGCAGGACGTCGATGATCGCGAAGATCCAGAAAGGCAAAGTGAGGATATTGATGAGCATGATAATCACCACTATCTCAGGTATACCGATTCCCATGATACCGTGTACCCCCTTCTCGGGCGAGATATAGCTGCCTGTGTGCCGGGACCGTTGTCGTCAGTCGCCTTTTTTCAGGGCCTTTGTCAGCCACTGGCGAGGGATGTCGACGTTGAAATACATGGTCTTCTTTTCGCCGGTCTTTTTGTTCTCGACATCCATCGCATCGTAGTCGTGCCCGTTGACGGTCATGCTTTTTTGCTTGAGCAATGACAGCCCGTTTGCATTCATCACAAAATATTCTTCCGGCACGGAGATGACGACCATCGCCTTTTCAGGGCTGCTCCCGTCTCCCGAATTATAGATCGAACTGACGAGCCCTCTTAAGACAGAGACGTGAAACGCCTCTTTTGCCGTATTCCCTGTCTCGCGGTATGCGATCCTGCACAGGAGGTGAATATCAAGGTCCACGTAGTTCGTCTCCAGAACTGTTTGAGCCGACCTCAGCGCGCCGGCGAAGTCCTTTCTGTTAAGTGCGGCGAAGGCGGCCTTCTTGGCCTCGCTGTCGCCGTACGGCTTGTAATCCGGTGTCCGGGTATACGACATTCTCAGGGTCAGAAAATTTACTGACATATCATTGTTCTTCAGCTTCTTCACGAGCGTGTAATAATCAGCATCCGACGCATCCCTGCCGCGCTGCCCGTGGCCGGCAGCGGGGACCATCAGCGTGACTGCGGCCGCCATACAAACGAAAAAGATCATTGCTGTTTTTGTTTTCATAAGTCCTTTCCCCTCCGCCTCATCGGTTACGGGCAGGCCTCCCGTACCCTGCCTGACATGAATATCTCCCATGCGATCAACGTGTCCTCATTGTTTGGGGCATTTTTTTTGATGCGAAGGACCGCCTTCGTCCCTGATGGTTCCGGGGAAAGCTGTATCCTGCCGAGCAGCCGGTCGGGTTTTTCCGAAGCGGCCTTATCCGGATAGATATCGCAGAGGGCGGCCCCGTTCTTTTCAGCGGGCTTGCATTGCGGGAACCCGTATTTTTCGCCGCAGTACCGGAAGCCTTGCTGGAGATTGGCGTATGCCTGAGGCACAGCGATGTTTGCCGACACATGCTTCGTGAGAAGATCGCCGTCTTTCGCGGCCTGCTTTGGCCACCAGGCGCATCCCGCGAGAATGATGGATATGACCAGCACGGGTAGTATTTTCACGGCTCCCCCTTCTGTGTTCTTTTAGCTACACTTTACCGCAGGTAATTTGTCCATGTAAACACTAATGGCCGGATATTTTATGGCCGGTGCATCTCAGGTTTGCAACAATCGTCCGGAATGGTACAATGACTCCGGATGATGCTATGCTCCGGAGGATAACATGAACCGTGCTTTCCGCTTTTTCTTTATGGGCATATGTGCTTTGATCTTCTGGTCGCCGGTCTGTTTTGCGGGATTTACCCTGCCTCCCGATGTCTACAGGACAGCGGCACTGAAGGATGTTCAGGCTAAGGCCCGGTCGATGAACGTGCCGATCGTTTTTCTCTATTCGGACGAGAACAGTTCCTGCGGCCTTGCCAGAAAGGCGACCCTGGATGTTGTGGAGAAGCTCAAGGGTTGCGCTCTTATCGTGTACGTTTCACGGAACGATTCGGCCGGCATCCCTTCCAACGTCATTAAGGCGATGAACTCTCCGGCGGCGGGCAAATTCATCCCGAAGACGGTGGCCGTGAACCCGAAAACGGGCAGCGTGGAAATGATCATTCCGTACATTGCCGACAGGGACCAGAGAATAGCAGAGATCAAGAAGATAAAAAGGATCATGCCGAAATAGCATTGATTGCGCGGCACCCTGTTCCCCCGAAGAAAAGTGTACCATCTGCCCGGTCTTACTTTATCCACAACCGGGCCTCTCCGGGGCGCTCGGGATTGTAATATACCGTGATCTCCTTTCCCACATGGTAACGCGACAATGTTTCCCACGCTTTTGAGATCGCATTGTACGGCCTGCCGACAGCCTGTGTACCTTTATAGACGCGTCCCCCGTCCGTGTATTCGAACTGGATGCTGGGATAGTAGAAGGCGTCGCGGCCAGCACGGCTGCTGACGGCTTCCTCGACGCTTGCAGCCGTGATCCGGGCGGTGACGGCCCGCCAGTCGTTCCCCGGACCGGGTGCCTGCCGGATAAGGCGTTTTTGGTCGAGGCGGGCAAATATGTACAGACCGATAATAGCAAGCGTTGGCAGTACGATAAAGAAGAGCCCGAACACAAGCGAAAGCGCCGACATGTCGTTCTCCCTTACCGCCGGCCGGCTGAAACCCGCCCGGCGCCCACAAGGCCTATCGGCCTGTGGTATATCACAAGTCTATTGCCTGCCCCGCTTCTTGTCAACGTCCCCGGAAAAGTGTTTCATTGGTCCTTCCCGCCGTTGAGTGCCTCATGCCTTGCTTGTTTTTTCCAGTACGCGCTCCAGGGCCTCGACAACGTCGAGCCTGACGCGGGCCCCCGCTATGGCGTGAAGGATCTCGAGGGCCTCTTCGGGTGTCTTTGTTTTTTGATAGGGGCGTTCGGACGTGATCGCATCGTATATGTCAGCCACGGAAACGATCTGCGCGCCGAGGGGGATCTTGTCCTCTTTAAGCCCCCGGGGATAACCTTTTCCGTCGAGCCGTTCATGGTGTGCCGCAACGTAGTCGATGATGGGGCCAAGGAAATCGAGGGGCTTCAGGATCTTCACGCCGATAGAGGGATGGCGGTTTATCTGTTTGACAAGCTCGGACGGGAGCCGTGCCTCATGCTCGCCGAAAAGCGCATCGGGGAAGCCGATCTTGCCGATGTCATGCAGGGCCCCGGCGAGGCCCACATATTTCGCCTCTTTGCGCTTTAAACCGAGCTCCCGGGCGATCTCCCAGGAAAGTTCCGCAACGCGCACCGCGTGCCCTTTGGTATACGCGTCACGGGCTTCCAGTGCCTCGGCCATGGCGGTCACGACGTCTATCGTGTTCTTCCTGACCTTTTCGTTGAGCGCCTTAAGCTCGTCGACAAGCTGCTGCAGCCTGAACTCCCGGGCCTCCACCTTGACCATCATGAGGGCGACGGCTTCGGCAATGGTCCGCGTCGTATGCGGCACATCGTCCCTTGTCAGCTCCATGATGTCGTTAGAATAACGGCCCTCCGCGATATCGGAGATGATACTCAGGAGTTTCTTTTCCATTTCGTGATCGTTCATAAAGCCCCGCATTCGGGAATCAAATTGAATGTGACTTCTTCTACACCATGGGCTTAGAAAAGGTCAATGGGAATTATTGCCCGCCAATCTAACGATCAACAGAATATTTAGACAACCGAAAACAAAGGTGCTACCATTGCTCTTATTTCCAGATCAATACGAGGGGTGGATCATGCTGGGTATCCATTGCAGGGTATGGTTTCTGCGGTCGTTATTCGTTTGCTTCCTGTTCATGTTCCCCTTTGTCGTATCAGCCGAAGGACCTTTCGGTCCGCCCGGCAGCACCGACCTGAAACAGGTACGGTCAGGAATAGATAAAATAATGTCGACGGTCCAAAAATGCCGGGACATGAAATGCCCCCGGATGAATTGCGCGTCGGCAAATGAGCTCGTGCAGAACATGGTCAACACCGAGATGGCCCTCGACGATATGTTGAAATGGCTTCTCGAGGTCGGCTCGATGCAGCGTCACGACCATTCATGCAAGGCTGGCGATAGAAGCCTGACGGACATACGGTTAAAAGAAGAATTTCGCGTATTGGCGCTTCAAAGCGCTTTGCACGATTTTGGTTCCATCATGTTTGACATGGCTGGCTTGCTGGACGGGATCAAAAATGCAAAATACCCGGCGGGGGACATCAAAGGCCTTGCTGGATGGTGTGAAAATACGGCAAATATTATGAATAACCTGGATAGTGTCACGAATAAGATCGTGGACCTTCTTAACGAGACGTCTTCGGATTCCGAGGTAAGGAAATTTACGAAGGAAGTGATAGCAGTCAGAAATGAAACCGCCGATGGATACAGGGAAATAAAACAATTGCGAGATGATTTACTCAATATGGACTCTCGCAAACCGGTTGATCTCGATGCCCATTTCAAAAATCTTGGGAAGATTGTAGGGCGTGTCCTCAAGGCTTGTTCCGGTAAGGCGCTGGCAGAGACAAAGGCCTTCATAGATCAACTCAGCAGGCAAGCCTTAGCCGAAGACAGGGCCCTGACAAGCTCTTATCAGGACACACAGCGCATCTTCGAACGGTTTTATGCGGGAAAAGACGCTCTGGCTAACCTGCGTACGGCGAGGGGGTTCATGATCGATTGCATGGCCAATGCACAATGTTCGATATCCTCGTTTAAATTTTACCCGGGGACGTACGATAATCAAGGTCCGGGGGAAGCCCTTACGGTCATCAATAACCGGCTGCATGCCTTGACACGGTCACTGGCGATCAATGTCGGATTAACAAAAAGTGAATGCTCGGGAGATGGCGACAAGCCGCGGAACAAAATACCGAATAATTGCCCTTCCTGCCAGTCCCTTGCCGATGAAGTTGGCAGGAGGACCGATGAACAGCGCTATTTTGACAACGAGTCTGACCGTATCGCAGTGACGAAGGAAAAACAGGCATACGCGTTAAAGGAGCAACTGGTGGTCGAAGAAGGAAAGCTTGCCGCGGCGAGAAAAGATATTGACCGGATATACGAGAAGATCCGTAAGAATGATCAGAGATTCGCGGACGATGTTAAAAATATGTTTTATGCAAATTATCATTCTCTGGCCATTCTCAGGGTTTCTGCGCCAATCGCCATGCCGATTCTTATAGGGAGTACACCCTATTATTTGCTTGATATGGGCTGTTCTGCCGGGGTTGATTCTGAACTTCAACAGGACCTCTCATCCTTTATGCGCGATTCCTGGCCCCCGCTCATCAGGGCAAATACATTGAAAGCCCAGATCGAAAGGGTCGAAGCGGAGAATGGTTCTCTGGGCGGAATAAAAATGCGGCTCGTTGCCCTGAGCGGCACTATCCGGGAGAAACGTGCTGCGCTCATGAAATGCCAGGACGAGAAATGCCCGCAGAAGACCGCGTGCGCCCCATGCCAGCCGAAAGCCGACGAGTTGAAGAGGGTCAGCGACGAACTGCGCGACAAGGAACTGTCTGTCAAAGAACTGGGAACAAGGTCCGGGGATAATGCGGACGCCAGGAAGCAGGCCGAAAACCTCAAGATGGGGAATTCGATGCTCGCCCTGAAAAAGAAACAACTGGAAGATGCGCTCAGCACATGCGAAAAAGACGAATGCGGGGGCCAGCTGGTCCCAACAGGGGCCTGTGCGCCAATGAAGAAGGCGGGTAGCCGCAAGGAGATCGAGCAGGTCTTGAATGGGTATGTCCAGTCCATCAATAAAATGCAGGCGGAGGTCAACAGGGCGTACGGATATTACACCGGCCAGGCGACCTTGAGACAGGCCATGCAGAACGCGGGCATCAGGCGCTTTCTTGACCACAGCAACTCCTGGGCGGGGTGGATGTGGACGTTCTGGCAATATATGGATGAAAAATTCTACCAGGGCCACAAAAGTATGCTGGCGGATGCGCTGCAAAAAATAAAGACCGGCAGGGCCCCATCGCCGCAAAGGCTTCAGGAGATCCATTCCGGCATGTGCCGGTTCGAAGCTGTCCACAGGCAGGTCCTGGGCCTGATGAAGAAATATGTGCAGAAAGACGTGAAGCGGGGACTGGCGTACGAGGAATACCAAAGGTTCCTTGACGATTATTATTACAAGGTCAAGGATTCCCCGGAAAGGGAGGCCCGCAACAAGGCGGCGATGCAAAAGCGCGAGAGTGCTCTTGCAGCCGTGTCGGCTGAAATGGCAGGGCTCGAGACCGAGCAGAAGAAAATAGCAGGGACAAAATTATTTTAAAGAGCTTTGTCCGGCTTCGGTTTCTTTCGGGCATCAATCAAGCGCGAGGCTGACCCGTGTAATGCCGTCGGGGAGCCTCTGGGGTTTGAAGCCCATCTTGGCGGCGAGGCCGAGCATTTTCGCGTTCTCCGTCAGGACGACCCCATATATCTCACGGAGAGATTTGTCCTGTGCGATCCCGATCAGGATGTCGAGTATCTTTTCCCCGATGCCCTGTTTTTGAAAGCTGTCGGATATGAGGAGGGCGAACTGGCCGCTTTCCGTGTCCGGCTCGACGATGAGCCGGCCTCCGCCGATGATCGTTCTTTTGCCTTCTTCGGCGAGCTCGACGACCATGCCGATCTCCCGGTCGTAGTCTACATTGCAGAATTTCATGAGCATCATGTGGGTGAACTCGTTGGGGACGACGAAAAATCGCACCCGCAGCGTCTCCTCGGACAATTCGTGCATCATCTCCTTGAGCAGCGGCTCGTCTTCAGCGCGTATGGGACGGACCGTGACGGGCCTGCCGTCGCGGAGCTTCCACGGCATGACGTATCGGGACGGGTAGGGCATTATCGCGAGGTGTGGATAGTGGATGACCCCTTTTTTATACGCCACGTCAACGGTGATCGCCGCGTTCCGCACGCACACCGAATTGTCCGGCATGATCGCCGTCTCTATCTCGACCTCTTCAATTTCGGGAAAGTCCACGACGAGGTTGGAAAAGTGCACGATCAGCCCCTCCATGTTGGATGCGAGATCTTTACTCGATGAGGTGAACTGCGCTTCTTCCATGAGGTGCTTCGCGAGGACCTGGTTGAGCGGCGGCAGGCCCACGGCAAAACCCCTTGAAGGCGTGTTCCCGGAACTCATGGCAATAAGAAGAATGAACGTGCCGAAATCGTTGTCCCGCATCGATCTCAACGCCCATTCCTGCAAGGGAAGCGCCGCCTGCTCCTCGGCCTGGGGGCCGGTTTTCAGGACGGGTATGCCATAGTTTTTCAGGAAGGTGTGGGCGTCTTTGCCTTCGATGAACTCCCTGCCTTCCCGCGCGGCATTCCTCAGGAGCACCTTCAGGTGATTGGAGAGCCTCATTTCATCTTCCGGGAGCTCTTCCGGTGTTTCATGAAGGAGCTCGATGTTCCGCCGGTAATTGACCATGTACATGTAGGCGCGGACCGCGTCTTCAGGGGTGTCGTAAACCGGGACCCCGGCATTTGTGAGCGCCTGCGCGCCCGCACGCGAATAATCTCCGCCCGTCAGGACGGCGATCACCGTTTTTGCTGTCCTTTGCGCGCGGCCGGCCAGCTCTTTTCCCAGCTCTCCCGGGTCGCAGCCGAGGGCAGGGGCGTACATGGCCAGTATGCCGTCGACCCCGGCGTCTTTCATGACGGCATCCATGGCGGCGCAGTATTTCCCGATATCCGCATCGCCGAAAAGATCGACGGGATTGCCCGGGGCCGCGGGCCGCGGGACCATGGTCCCCAGGGCTTCCCGGGTTTGCCCGCTCAGCGCTGCCAACTGCCCGCGCTGCTCAGCGATTATGTCGCAAGCAATGATGCCGAGGCCTCCCGAATTGGTCACTATGGCGAGTTTCGGCCCCCGTGGCAGGGTCCGGGAGACAAGTATCCGCGCCGTGTCGTAGAAATCTTCCGTTTCCCTTGACCTGACTATGCCTGCCCTCTGAAATGCCGCGCCGTAAACGGCGTCGTTCCCCGTCTCGCGCCCCGTGTGCGAAACGAGGGCCGGCCTGCTTTCGGGATAACGGCCCGGTTTGAAGACAACGATAGGTTTGTTGCGGGCAAAGAAGCGGGAAGCGCTCAAGAATTTTCTTGTGTCGGGTATGTGTTCCATGTAGAGCATGATGTTCTTCGTGAAATAATCTTCCTGCAGAACGTCGATGATGTCCGCAAAATCGACGTCTATCATGGAACCGAGTGAAACGAACAGGCTGAAGCCGATATTATTGGTACTGCCCCAGTAGAACATCGCATTGCCGAGTGAACTGCCTTGAGATATAAAGGCCGTCCCGCCCGGCTTCGGGTCCATGAGCAGGCTGGCGTTGAGCCTGTCGTTGGGGAGGATGATCCCTGAACTGCCGGGGCCGATGATCCTCATGCCGCACGTATTCCGCATCCTCATCAATCCCGGCCTTATCGTATCGTACACATCCGCCGGGGCCCTACCCCCCGCCGGCATAATGACGAGCCCCTTTGCCCCGTTGTTTGCGCACTGCTCGCATGTTTCGAGGAGCATTCCGCAAGGGACCATGACGACGGCAAGGTCGACCTCTTCCTGAATGTCCGAGATCGACCGGAAACAATTCATGGCAGGTGCCGGCTCCCTGTTCGGGTTGACCTGAAATACCAGGCGCGTTCCGGGCCCGCTCAGGTTTGCCAGCACGGTCCTTTCGGCGCTTCCCTCCTCCGCGTCGGAGCTGATAAAGGCGATATTCTTCGGGTTGAGCATCTTTCTCAGGTTGATCATTGGGGCTCCGGGTTTTTATTAAGATATTCTCCTGTCATTTTGGAACTTTTACAAGAGCAATGTTGATGTAAGGCTAACGGCTAAAGGCTAACGGCTAACGGACCAATGCGACACGCTATCTCTTGATATTTGCAAGTGATAAATCTTTTCCGTTCGCCATGAGCCGCTTCATACAGGGTCATCCGGCTTGTCGTCCCTGAGTTGTAGGAGCACTTTTCCTTCGGAATTTTTAATGAGGAGCCAGCACTACGGTCTATTCTTGTGCATCGTTTGTCTTTTTTTCCAATTCCCGGCGGACGAGCGTTATGTGCTCCCGCAGAGTGTAAAGCTCACCGTAGAAATTGGCGGGTACCGTTATCCTCCTCGCCGCGCTCTCGATGCGATCGAGCGTTTCGGCATGGCGTGCACGGTCTTTTAGCGTGTCCGCCCTGGCGATCTCCATCTCGAGGAACTTCAGCTCGCCGTAGAGCCGCCGCATTCTGGACCTGTTCTTCCAGGAATAGAACCAGGGCAGGATCCTCATGAGGGGAAAGATCACGGCAAGGACCGGGAGCAGAACCTTGACCATGCGGTCAAGAAGGACCGCCGCCCAGAAAGGAAGGTACTCGAGGAGCAGGGGCCGACCTGTTTTGTAAAATCTTTCCGCCTGGTCGCTCAGGGGAAAATCCTGTGGCATCGGTGCGGGAAATTCACCCGCTTTAGCTACCCATCCGGCGGACCCGTGAATGTCTGCTGCGGCATCGAGGAGGAGATACATCAGGGCCGGATGCATGGTATTGCGCACGATCAGATTTGTCGTGGGTGCTATGAGATGAACATCCGTCTCGGGCATTCTTTTTCCGACATTAATTATTCCCCTGGGCAGGGTGACGTGGTAAAGGCCCGGCACAAGCCGGGTGTAGGCCTCCACCTGGGAAAGGTTCATGAGTTTGACGCCGGGATCGTTCAATATTCCGAGGATAAACCTGCTGTCCGTCGCCCCGATTATGATCATCACGTCTATCCTGCCGTCCTTTAATGCCCTGTACGCCGATTCGGTGCCGAGGTCAAAGAGGACCGTCGGACGGTCCGCGGCTCCCGATACCTTAAGAAGCTCAAGCGACAACTTGCGCAGACCGCTGCCAACAGGCCCGATGGCTATTCTCCTGCCCTTCAGTTGGGAAAAATCGTCGAGTTTTTGTTTCCCGGTATAAAATACCCACATCGGGCTATATGAGACGCTTCCCAGCGAGAGCAAATGGGGCGCCTCTTTTGGCGAACCTGTCCCTGTCTGGACGAAACCGACGTCAACGACGTCCCTTTTATCTTTTAACCGGTTGTAATTTTCGACCGATCCCGAGGATTCGAGGAGTTTGACCTTGACCTTTGACCGGGCAAGGATCTCTTTGTACCGTAAACCGAAGTTCTTATAGGAAAGGCCTCCAGTGCCTGTTGTCATCGTTATTGTATCGGGTGGCAGCGGGTCTGCAATGTAATAAGAGACAAAAAAAACAATGAAGATGATGCATAAAGCGAAGATAACGAACCGGGAAAATTCGCGGGTCGTAACATCACGAAATGTGATCTTTTTCATGTGTGCGTGGAGA
>CALMFJ010000100.1 GCA_937862865.1 uncultured Pseudomonadota bacterium
GAGGATTTGCGACGCCGCAGGCAACGAAGATAGCGCTTCGATATGGAATCGCCTGTTAAACTATTCCGTATGCCAGCATCGCGTCCGCTACCTTCAGGAAGCCGGCGATGTTCGCGCCCGCGACGTAATCGCCCTTCTTGCCGTAAGCTTCGCTTGCATCCAGGCATGATTTATGGATGTTCTTCATGATACCGAGAAGCCGTGCATCGACCTCTTCACGCGTCCACAGAAGCCGCAGGCTGTTCTGGGACATCTCGAGACCGCTCGTCGCCACACCGCCCGCATTCGCTGCTTTTCCCGGCCCGTACAACACGTTGTTGTCCTGGAAAACGCGGACGGCTTCCGGGGTTGAAGGCATGTTCGCACCCTCCGCCACGCAGATGCATCCGCCTTTTACGAGTGCCTCGGCATGGGAGCCGTCTATCTCGTTCTGCGTTGCACACGGCAATGCAATATCGACCTTGAGGCCCTGGCTCTTTATAACATCCCAGACGCTCTCGCCGATGTAGCAGACGGATCCGCTGTACTTGTCGGCGTATTCACTGATCCTTCCGCGCTGAACGTTCTTGAGGTCCATGATGTATGTGCATTTTTCGTCGCCGATGCCCTCCTCATCAACAATGGTCGAGCTGGAGTCGCAGAGCGTAACAACCCTCCCGCCAAGCTGATTGACCTTTTCTATTGCAAACTGCGCCACGTTGCCGGAGCCGCTGATCGCAACCGTCTTCCCCTTGAAATCGAGGCCTCTCGTGGCAAGCATCTCCGCTGCGAAATAGACGCAGCCGTAACCGGTCGCCTCCGGCCTGATGAGGCTGCCGCCATATGCCATTCCTTTACCCGTCAGAACTCCGGTGTGTTCGTTGACTATCTTTTTATAGTAGCCATACATATAGCCGATCTCCCGTCCTCCGACGCCGATGTCGCCCGCAGGAACATCGCAGTCAGGCCCTATGTGCCTGAATAGCTCTCTCATGAAGGACTGGCAGAAACGCATTACCTCGTTATCCGATTTTCCCTTAGGGTCAAAATCACTGCCCCCTTTGGCCCCGCCCATCGGGAGGGTCGTAAGGGAATTCTTGAATATCTGTTCGAAACCAAGGAATTTCAGGATGCTGAGATTCACTGACGGATGAAAACGCAGTCCGCCTTTATACGGACCGATCGCGTTGTTGAACTGAACGCGGAAGCCCCTGTTGACCTGCACCTCGCCCCTATCGTCTACCCAGGGCACCCTGAATATCATTAACCGGTCCGGCTGGACGACGCGCTCATAGATCTTCGCCTTTACAAATTCGGGATGTTTCTTTGTTGTAGTTTCAAGGCTCTCCAGGACTTCTTCGGCCGCCTGCTGGAACTCGAATTCATACGGGTCCTGTTTCTTAATCTTTTCAATTACTTCACTAATGACTGACATAAAACCCTCCCTACATGTATTTTAAATCTCCAACACCCTTTTTATCACATGAGACAAAACTAGGATATAAAACCCGATAAAAACATCTTTTGCAATAGGGTAGTCCATGTTTTTGGTATAGTGTTTAACCCTATATATTGTATAGTGTATTCCCCTATAGCGAAAATGGACTGATAAACCAGAGGTTCCAGGGGATAGATGATGAAACGAGGCTATGGGCGATAGGATCTTTCCCCATTGCCTATAGCCCATTGCCCATTGCCTGTCTTCTTCAATGCCCGCTCTGCACCCACTGTATGGCGTACTTGAGCAGGTCCGTCCCGTCGCTGAGTTTGAGCTTATCCTTGATGTGGGCCCGGTACGACTCGACTGTCTTTATGCTCAGGTGAAGCCTTTCCGCTATCTGGCGGGTCTTGTGCCCCTGCCCGATAAGCCTGAACACGGTTAGTTCGCGATTGCTCAGGAGGTCCATCGGGGATGTCGCCTGGCTTACCCCTTCGACGGATACGAATTTTTCGAGCATCTTCGTCGTGATCCGTTCGCTGACAAATATCTCGCCCTCGAGTACCTTTCGGACGGCGACGAGGACCTTGTCGAGTGCCTCCTGCTTCATGATATAACCTCGTGCACCGGCACGCAGCGACCGCTCTGCGTACAATGTCTCGTCGTGCATCGAAACGACGAGGACCGGTATGTCCTTGTGGCGCAATCTCAATTCTTTGATCAGTTCTATCCCGTCGATACCGGGGAGCGAAATGTCGACGATAGCCATATCCGGAACATCCTTTTCAATGGATTCAAGGGCCATCTGCGCGTGCTCTGCCTCGGCCGACACGATAAGGTCAGGCTCCTGGTTGATCAGAAGCGCGAGGCCTTTTCGCAATATCGGATGATCATCCACGATAAGTATCTTCCTTTTTGTCACAGATATCCTCCATTCTGCACGGTTTTTGTCTGCCCGTCGGGCGCCCTGTTCGAAAAGACGCATCGTATGAGCGTTCCGCCCGTGCCATGCGCCCCTACCTCAAGGACCGCCCCTATCATTGAAGCACGGTACTGCATAATGCTCAAGCCCATCCCCTTGCCCTGGCTCTGTGTGCTGCCGATCCCCACCCCGTTGTCCTGAATGGTGAGGAGGCAGCTTTCGCCGTCCTGCCTCAAGGCGATCGTGATAGAATCTGCCTTGCCGTGTTTTATCGCATTGTTCAATGCCTCCTGCGCGATCCGGTACACGTGTGATGCCACCGCGTTGTCGCCGAGCAGGACGGGCTTGACGCATTCGAACCTGCAGGCCACCCCGAAAAGCTTCTCGACGTTTGACGCAAGTTCGATAAGCGCCATCATGAGCCCGTCCGCCTCGAGGCGCACGGGGTTCAAGCCCCGTGCGAACCCCCGCGTCAGCGTTATTGCCTGGTCGATAAGCTCGACGATCTCGAGAACGTCCCCGGACTGTATCGGCTGCTGTGTCGCCGTTTTCCTTTCGAGGACCTTGCTCATGAACCCGATGCCGGCAAGGTGCTGGCAGAGGCTGTCATGAAGGTCCTGCCCTATCCTTCGCTGCTCCCTGCCGCTTATCTCGAGTATCTCCCTTTCCAGCCTTTTGCGCCGCGTCGTGTCCCTGACGATGCCGAGCGCCTTGTTAGGGCCCGACATAACGATCCGGACCTCGATGTCGCTGACCTCCCCGCCGATCGAAAGGTGCTGCTCGTATACCTGGGCCCTGCCGGTGGACAAGGACTGCCTGACACACGCGATGGCCTGGTCAAGAAGCCGCCGCGGCAGCAGTCTTTCCTTGTCTGAAATATCAAAAACGCTGCGCCCGACGAACTGCCGGGCGAAGTTCCTGAGCGAAGAAAAACTCCCGGCATGAAGGCCCAGTAAAATTCCCGAGCTGTCGACCTGGAACATGAGATCGGGGATCGCCTCGAGCAGCGCCCTGTTCTGCGACTCACTCTCTTTCAGCGCCTCTTCGCTGTATTTGACCTCGACCATCTGGCCCATGCGCTCGGCGATGACATTTATCAGCGTTCTCTCTTCTTTAAGAAAAGGGCCCTCGTCGGCTCTCGGCCTCCTTTCACGGTAAAACACCTCAAGCGCGCCCGCGATCTTCCCATGGACAATGATGTCCTGAGATTGTCTCCATTTTGTCCCTTCGAAATTGCGGCTCGTGAAAACACGGTCATCCAGGACGATCCTGCTCGTTGTGATGTCGGGGTATTGCCACGCATCGGGAATGATATCCACCGTCCTTTGCAGGATCTCGTCAAGCGCGGCCCCCTTTGTTTCGATAATGGCCGAGATCGCATAGAGACAGTTCAATTCCTTTACGCGCTCCTTGAGCTCGTACGTCCTTTTCTGCAGTTCTTTCTGAAAAAGCTTGTGCCGCCGGTCGAGCTCGGTCAGGCGCCGTATCTTTTTCTCGGCACGCTCAAGTGCAGCAAGGGCGCTCTTTTCATCCCTGCGCCCGTTCGACAGCACGTTGTCTTCAATGTCCATAGTGCACGATTATATCACAGTGAGGGCAGAAAGCGTAAATCCATCATCTGTCCTTGAATCAGCGGAAGCAGCCTGATATGATAAAGACGGGGCGCCGACATGGGATCAAGACCGTTGCTTCGGAACATCTTCTTTTTATTCTTCGCTATAACATCGTCGCTCACGGCAGGGGCTTTGTCCGCGGTATCGGGGCAGGATCAGGATTCCCCTGCCCGTTTTGTCGATGTTAAGAAGCATGTCCCCTCAATACAGGTGGACATGCGGTATTATACCGCGCACAATTTCGTCGGGGAAAGGATCGACGGGTACAACGCGCCGAAGTGCCTCCTGACGATCGAAGCGGCCGATGCCCTGAAAAAAGTGCAAGCGGACCTGGCATCGTTCTCGCTGTCGCTCAAGATATACGATTGCTACCGGCCTCAGCGGGCCGTCAACCACTTCGTGCGATGGGCAAAAAATGTTAATGATGTACGGACAAAAAAGGAATTTTACCCTACCGTAGATAAAACACGGTTATTCGCAGACGGTTATATTGCCGAAAGGTCCGGTCATTCACGCGGAAGTACGGTCGACCTCACGATCGTACCGCTCCCAACCCCTGCCGGGGAAACCTACCGGCCGGGACAGGAACTTTTTCCCTGCTTCCTGCCCGCGGCGAAACGTTTCGGTGACAATTCGCTCGATATGGGAACAGGCTTTGACTGCTTTCACGTTCGCGCACACACGGCAAACAAGGATATCGGCACCGGGCAGCGCATCAACAGGCTCCTTCTGAAATCACTCATGGAAAAGCACGGCTTCGTCAATTATGAACTCGAGTGGTGGCATTTTACTTTGAAACGCGAGCCGTTCCCCGACACGTATTTTGATTTTCCGATAGAATAAAGAAGCCAGGCTATAGGCGATGGGAATGGATTTTTCCCTATAGCCTCTCGCCTATCGCCCGGTTTATGGAGAAAGCATGGCGCGTTCTGGGGAGATTGGCCTTACGAAAGGCTTCTTCGGGGTATGTTGGGGGGCTATAAGGGCCAATCATGACGCGCCATGCTCGTGGGGCATATTGAGTGCCGGATACCGTGTTGTTCATAGCAGATTCTCCCGGCGTTCGACGATACCGGACAGGACCGGTACCAGGTCATCGTACAATCTTCTCTTGTTGATGAAGGCCGTAGCGCCGGCCTTCATCGCCGCTTCCCTGTACAGGCCGTTCTCGTGAACGGTCAGGATAACAACCTTTGTGTCCGGCAAGATGGATTTGACCCGGGATGTTGCGTCTATGCCATTGATGCCGGGCATATCGATGTCCATTATGATCACGTGCGGTGATTCCTGGCGGCAGTATGTCAACGCCTCGTTCGCGGTGCGCATCTCAACGAACGAGCATCCGGGCAACTCATCGCTCAGCCATTCGTGGAGGAGTTTCCTCAAATTGACATGATCGTCCACGATCATTATGGTCACGTTATCTCCCATGTCCGATATATAAACTATAAAAAATATTTTGTGAAATTGTCTGTCGGGAGACCATGACAAAAATAGGGGGAAGATTTGAAAAAGAGAGGCAATGGGCAATAGGCGATGGGGTTTTTGGTCTTTCCCTATAGCCTCTTGCCCATTGCCTCTTGCCTATCGCCTGTCTCCTATCGCCTATTCCAGCTGTGTCAATCCATACCGTATCGCCAGTTTCACGAGCGACGGTACATCGTTTACGCCGAGTTTCTGCATGAGACGGCTCCGGTACGTCTCGATGGTTTTCGGCGAGAGGAACATGATGTTTGCTATCTCGGCGCTGGACTTGCCTTCTGATACCATCTGAAGTATTTCGCGTTCACGCGGCGTCAGGCGGTCCACGGGATTGTCGGGCCCCTTCGACACCTGTGTGTTGAGATACTCCTCAACAACGCGGTCGGAGATCTTCTGGCTCAGGTACCGCGTCCCGTTGTACACGGCCCTGACAGCGGCGACCACTTCGGCGCCGGCCGACTCTTTGAGAAGGTAGCCGCGGGCGCCGGCCTTCAGGGAACGATAGATGTGCTCTGTGGTCGAATGCATGGAAAGAACGATGACCCGGGTGGAAGGGCACTCCAGCATGATCCGGCCTGCCGCCTCGATACCATTCAGTTCGGGCATTGCTATGTCCATGATGATAATGTCAGGCCGCAGTTTCTTTGCCTGCATTACGGCATCCCTTCCGTTACTTGCCTCGCCCGTCACGACAATATCCGGCTGTGATTCCAGGAGCAACTTCAGCCCGTCACGGACAATTGCATGGTCATCCGCTATCACGACGCTGATGTTCATATGCGGACCTCCACGCGTATACGGGTCCCTTTCCCCGGTTCGCTTTCGATAGCGCAGTTCCCCCCGATCGACAACGCCCTTTCCGTTATGTTGGTAAGTCCCCAGCGCCCTTTGTTCTTTGACCTTTTTACCTCATCATGGTCGAAGCCCTTTCCGTTGTCTTCTATCACAAGGGCAACGCCCTGCTCATCCTGGCTCATCCCAATGAGAACACTCGTGGCCCCGGAATGCTTTGCAACATTATTGAGGATCTCCTGGGCTATCCTGAACAGTGACGTCTCGGTATGCATATCGAGACGCGTTTCGAGGTCCTCACCCGCAATAATGACCGTTATCCCCGTGCGGTCGCTGAACTTTTCGGCATACCCTTTGATAGCCGCAAAGAGGCCGTAATCATCGAGGACCGGCGGCCGGAGTTTCGCCATAACATCGCGGATGGTCACGGTCGTCTCCTCAATGAGGGACATCGAGTCCGCGATCCGCTTATCGAGAACGGCCAGATCGCGTGACGCAAGCTTCGCTTTCATGATGTTGAGGTTAAGCCCCAGGGCGGTCAGGTTCTGCCCGACGAGATCATGAAGTTCACGCGCGATCTTGCGTCTTTCAACGTTCTCCGCCTCGGACAGTTTCTTTGACACCAACATGAGCCGGTCATTTGTCCTTTCCAGTTCTCCCGTTCTGAGTTTTACCAGCTGTTCCAGCTTGCCCTGGTATTTCTCCAGGGCATGTTCGTATTCCAGGCGTGATGTAATGTCCTCGCCGGAACTGACAACCACCGCGGCGCCCGTCGGATCATCGCTCAAAACCGTATAGTGCCACGCGATGGTCCTCTCCTTGCCCTCAGCCGTCAGGACCGCGCTCTCCCGGTATTCTATGGCCCCGCTCCGGCCGGACAGGAACCGCGAAAAGAATGCGCGTTCTTCCTTCCTGTCCATCATGGGAACGAACGCCTCGAACCAGTTGCTCCCGATCACCGTGTCTTTGTCACACCCGAGCGTCTCGCACCCCTGCCTGTTCATAAGGAGGACCTTTTCCGAACTGTCTATGACCACGAACAACGTTCCCGCAAGATTGAGATATGTTTCGGCGCGGTTCTTGGCTGCGAGCAATCTCTCTTCGCTCTGCTTCAAATCATGGAGAATGAGGCTGTATGGTTCTTTAAACCCTGTCTTTATCATTGCCCTGTAAAGGAAATAGTAGGATGCAAGCTTGAAATAATGTCCTACCAAATTCCATACACCGTATACGTCCCTGTAAAGAGTGAAGGCCATCTCCGACAAGACAATGCATGCCATCGATCCGATTATGAATCGCAGGACCTTGCGGTCGAACCTTTCATGTTGCTTCATAAGGACGATCGCCGAGAGAACAAGCAGGACGATAACAGCATATTCGCTTATGACCTTAAAAGGCGTCAGCCCGGTGCCTTCGGCAAAAGATGCCGGGAACCCGCCGCCAAAGATGGAGATCATCAAAACGGCGGAAACGGCCGTATAAAAGAGGAAGACCGTGGCGGGCTTCAATGTGCGATCGATAAAGAACGGTGCGGCAAAGAGTGATGCGCCCTGCAGGTACCGGCCCGCTATCCACAGCTGTGTTGCCAGGTTGGGCCCTGCCGAGGGGAAGACGTTCATGCCCTTGTAGGCAAGCGTATGGCCGATATCGAAAACACCGACAAAGAAAAAGGAGATGCCGAGAACGAGAAAATAATTGTTATCAATAAACTTTCGGGAATTCCAGGCTATCATGAATATCCCGAAAGCGATCACGACCGCAAACAGTTCAACAAGGCTATGGAACAGAAGGTAATTGAACAGGCTTATCAGGTACAATCCGGCAGCTATGACGACAGCCGGCGCTATCGCGAAAAACCTCCTCACGACAAACCCCCCTTATGGCCTCCCCAGGCCAGCCCTGCGACAAACAATTATGCCTTAATAAGAATGATAGTCCTGTTGGGGAAAATGTGCAAGAAGAAGGGCAACAGGCAATGGGCATCGGGAAAAAAGCTTCCCTATCACCTATTGCCTATTGCCTGCTTTAGCCTATCTTTGAGCAAACTGTACCGCCTGCGCATTTTGTCGTTGCGTATCGCTATCGAGAGGGCTTTTTTCGTTCCGACCATGTAGACGAGCTTCTTTCCCCTGGTGACGGCGGTGTAGACCAGATTCCTCTGGAGAAGAAGGTAGTGCTGCGTCAGGACCGGAATGATCACGGCGGGGTATTCGCTTCCCTGTGATTTGTGGACCGAGATGGCGTATGCCAGGATCAGCTCGTCGAGTTCGTTGAAATCGTACGTCACCACCCTGCCGTCAAAATCGACCCCGGCCTCCTGCATTTCCCTGTCGATGCGGACAATCCTTCCTATGTCCCCGTTATACACGTCCTTTTCATAATTGTTGCGGGTCTGTATCACCTTGTCCGCCGTCTTGAATACGCGGCCCGAACGCGAAACACTGTCCCGTGACCGGTTCAGCACCTCCTGGAGCCGCACATTGATATTTGAGACCCCGACAACCCCGCGGTGCATGGGGGTGAGTATCTGTATATCATCGAGCGGACGGAATCCGAAGCGCGAGGGAATAATGTCCGTGCTCAGTTTTATGATATGGTCAAGCACCCTTTCCGGATCGTCCTCTTCGATGAAAACGAAATCACGGCCGCCTTCGAACACCGGCATCCGCCCCCCGTTTATCCTGTGCGCGTTGACAACGATCGTGCTTTCCTGTGATTGCCGGAATATATCGCTGAGGCGCACGGTGTGCACGCACCCGGAACCGATAATATCCTTGAGGACGTTTCCCGGCCCTACCGACGGCAGCTGGTCGATATCGCCGACGAGGACCAGCGTCGCCTCCACCGGGACGGCCTTCAGCAAATAATGCATGAGCGGCGCATCTATCATCGAGGCCTCGTCAATAATGACAAGGCCGGCCTCGACAGGATTTGATTCGTTGCGCTTGAACCCTGTCCCCGAGCTAAGTTCGCGGGGGTTATATTCGAGGAGACGATGGATCGTCCGGGACTCGATACCGGTAGCTTCCGTCATCCGCTTCGCGGCCCTGCCGGTCGGCGCCGCGCAGAGAACTTTCTGCCCGGACCTGGCGGCGACCCTTATTATCCCTTTGATAATCGTCGTCTTCCCTGTCCCCGGGCCCCCGGTTATGACGAGAACTTTTTGTTCCGTAGACGCCCTGACGGCATCGAGCTGTTTTTCTGAAAAAATGATCTGCCCGTCCTCACAGGGAGACCGCAGTGCCTCGTCGATATTGACGATCGCCATCTGTTTGGGATACAAGGTGAGCCGGCTGATCGCCTGCGCTATTCCCTCCTCGGCACTATACAGGGACGCAAGATAAACAAAACCCGTTTCGTGATCTTCCGCCGGGGCCGCCATGAAAGGCCCGTGCTCAATGACGATCTTTCCCCCGGCCGAGAGGCTCGCAAGGGCCGGAGGTATCTTTGACGGCGGCACCTCAAGCACATCGCCCGCTTTCTCCACAAGCTCTTCGTACGGAAAAAAAAGGTGCCCCTCTTCGGCAAGCTGTCCCAGCACGTAGAGAATGCCCGTCTCGATCCGGAAAGGGGCCTCTTTTTCGATACCAAGGTTTCCCGCTATCCTGTCGGCGGTGAGGAAGCCGATCCCGAATATATCCACCGCCAGCCGGTACGGGTTGTCGCGCACTATCCTGACGGCGTCGTTCCCGTAGAAACGATATATCTTGGCTGCATACGCCGGGCTGACCCCGTTGCCCTGGAGGAAAACCATGACGTTGCGCACCTCTTTTTGCTCGTCCCAGGCCCCTTTTATCATCTCGATCCTCTTTTCACCTATGCCGGGAACGTCATGAAGTCTTTCGATATCGGCATCTATGATATCGAGTGTTAACTCACCAAACTGTGCCACGAGCCTTTTCGCCATAACGGGCCCGATACCTTTTATCATGCCGGAGCCGAGGTAGCGTTCGATACCCTTCACCGTTGCCGGCAGGAGTGTCTCATACGATGTGATCCTGAATTGTTCCCCGTAACGGGGATGGACGGTCCAGTCACCTTCGATCCGGAGCAGTTCGCCGGGAACGACCGAATAAAGGGTGCCGACCGCCGTGACAAGAGAATTCCTGCCGTCAATTTTCACTTTAGCTATGGTGTAATGGTCTTCTTCGTTGTAATATGTGATACGTTCGACCTGCACCTTGAGCACGCACGGCGGGGAATCGGGAAACATGATTGTATAGTATCGGAAATGGATCGATAAGAAAAGTGAAACATGGGTGCAAAGCGCGGGACAAAGAAAGGTTCCGGATCGAAGAATGATAACGCGGACAATTAAACGCCGGCTATCGCGCATGATCGCGACGAACAAGACAATGATCCTCAATGAAGCTCAGCAGATCACCGGGTTCATGCACCTCCTGATGAAGCCGAGAAATACCGGTCAGGCCTGGACGAGCGAGGAGAGGCGCCTTCTCCGGATGCACCTGAAACATTTATCCTGTTATGTCCCGGCAATGGCAATCTTCGCCATGCCTTTCGGTTCATTGCTGATACCGGTCCTGGCGGAGGTACTGGACCGCAGGGCAAACCGCCGCACGGCCCGCGCAAAAGAACTTGATGCCATTGATCGTGGCCAGGCAGTCGTCTGATCCGCTGTTATTGCGATTTAACACGTGCTGAGGTAAGATAGAGATCAAACTTCATGGTGCGCTTTAACGACATCGTTGACGAGGTCCTGACATACAACCCCGATGCCGACGTGGAACTCCTGCAAAGGGCATACATTTTTTCCGCCAAGGCACACAAGGGCCAGATCCGCCTGTCCGGGGAACCGTACCTCATCCATCCTTTGGAAACAGCGTACACGCTCACAAAGATGAACCTCGATATCCCGAGCATAGTCTCGGGTCTTCTTCATGACACGATCGAGGACTCCTATGTCGAAAAAAAGGAAATAGAGGAATATTTCGGCAAAGAGATCGCCGAGCTCGTCGACGGCGTCACCAAGATAAGCAAGATACCGCTCAAAACATCGGAAGAATCCCGTGTCGAGAATTTCCGCAAGATGATCCTCGCGATGAGCAAGGATATCAGGGTCATACTCGTAAAGCTGGCCGACAGGTATCACAACATGCAGACCCTCAATTTCCTTTCCCCCGAAAAGCAGATCGAGATCGCCCGGGAAACGTTCGAGATATACGCCCCGCTCGCTCACAGGCTCGGTATCGAATGGCTCAGGGCAGAGCTGGAAGATGCCGCATTCAAGTATCTCAAGCCGACGGAGTACAAGCTTATCGCCGACAATATTGCCCAGAGAAAGAAAGAACGCGAGGCGTATATTAACGAGGTGATCGGTCTTTTACGGCAAAAGCTCGGGGAATTTCAGCTTACGGCTGATATATTCGGACGGGCGAAGCACCTCTACAGCATCTACCGTAAGATGACCATGGAAGGGCTCAACATTGATGATATTTACGATATCATCGCCTTTCGTGTGGTCGTCGACACGATCAAGGAATGTTACGAAGCGCTCGGCATTATACACGCGGCGTATAAGCCGATACCGGGAAAATTCAGCGATTACATAGCGCTTCCCAAGGCGAACATGTACCAGTCGCTGCACACGAAGATCATCGGCCCGCACGGGGAGAAGATAGAGATACAGATCAGGACGAAAGAGATGCACCGCCTTGCCGAAGAAGGGATCGCCGCCCATTGGAAATATAAAGAGGGCAAGGTCTTCAACCCGAAGGAAGACAGGATCTTTGCCTGGCTGCGGAGGATCATCGAATGGCAGCAGGAGCTGAAAGACAACAAGGAGTTCATGGAGGTCTTTAAGATCGATCTGTTCCCCGACGAGGTGTATGTCTTTACTCCCAATGGGGACGTGCGGGAGCTCCCGAAGGGCGCGACACCTATCGACTTTGCGTATGCGATCCATTCGGAGCTTGGCCACCGGTGTGTGGGCGCAAAGGTCAACGGGAAGCTGGTGCCGCTGCGGTCCGTACTGAAGAGCGGTGACACGGTCGAGATCATGGCCAGTCCGACGCACAAACCGAGCAAAGACTGGCTGAGCTTTGTCAAGACATCCAAGGCAAAGACAAAGATCCGGCAATGGATCAAAACGGAACAGCGCGAAAAGAGCATCGAGCTTGGCCGCAATCTCCTCGACAAGGAACTGGCAAAGCACGATCTCAGTTTCTCGAGGATCCTCAAGAATGGCGAGTTTACGCCCATAGCGAAAGAGTTCAGCTTCGAGTCGGTCGATGACCTGTTCGCCAGTGTCGGGTATGGCCTGAACACCCCGACGCAGGTCCTCAACAAGATCGTTCCCGAGGAAGAGAAACCCATTACCGGGAAGATCAAGAGCATTATCAGCTCGTTCAAAAAAAGCCGCGATGATGCCATCAAGATAAAAGGCATCGACGGCCTCGTCATACGCTTCGCGAAATGCTGCAACCCGATCCCCGGCGACAACATAATAGGCTTTATAACGCGCGGCCGGGGCCTTACTGTCCATGTCGAGGACTGTCCCAACGTCCACACCTACGATGAACAACGCAAGGTCGAGGTAAGCTGGGAGCTCAGCAAGAATTATACGTTTCCTGTAAGGTTCAAGGTAACGGGAAGCGACAGAAAAGGGATCCTTTCCGATATCAGCAGCGTCATAGCGGCAAACAAGGTCAATATCTTAAGCGCCCAGGCGATGGCTTATCCCGACCGGTCTTTTGCAGGAAGCTACGAGGTCGAGATAGAACACATGTCCCAGCTTCAGAAGGTCATGAAGTCGATCCAGAAGGTCAAGGGCGTCCGATCTGTGGACAGGGTAAGGAATATTACACAGGCCTAGGTGATGGGCTATGGGTGACAGGTGGTGGGAAAGACAAGAAAAATGGGTTGCAGATGACGGGTATTTCCTCGACCCCTTACCTGTAACCCATTACCTGTTTTTTAAACAGCCTTCTGGAAGTTGCCCTTCTTGATGCACTTTGCGCAAAGCCTTACTTTGCGGGTCGCGCCGTCTTTTACGATGCGGACGGTCTGCAGGTTCGGCAGCCATTCTCTTTTGCTTTTATTATTCGCGTGGCTCACATTGTGGCCAATTTGTTTTCCTTTACCGCACATCTCACAGATCCTTGCCATTTTTGACCTCCTGACTGCATTTGGGCCCCGGGGCCCATAGGTATACGGGTTTAAAGACAAAGATTTTAACCGCTTAGCCATCCTATGTCAATAGTTTTATCCCTGGCCCGGACCGTTCATTTTCAAGGACGAGGGGCCGCCTCAAAAAGGTGCATGATATCAACGACGTAAACCACGCTCCGGAACAGATCGTAAAACTGCAGAGAATTACTGGGCAAAATCTTCAGCCTCCCGAGTATAGAATTCAGTTATCGAACTGATCTGTTTTTTCTATATGTGTTGAATTAACAGGGCCTTTCAGAATGCACGGCTACAGGGCATTGAGGATAATAGCCTTTATCATTGCTGATGTTGCATGATCTTTCCACATCTTTTCAACAGGAATTCCACATGCGGTGTGGAAAAAAAGCTTTCACTAATCGGGGTGTTTTTGTCACCGGCCTATCTGCCGAAACGGGCCTTAACGCCCCGCCTGATCTTGCATTCCTTCGCTTCGCCCGCATTCACCTCGAGTACGTACCGGGCAGGATAGCGGGAAGTGATCGTTGTCTCGTCGTGAGGCTCCGCATCATGGTGGACATGGGCTACCTCGTAGTTCCCTTTTATAAATATCATATCGAGAGAAATGACGACGTTTTTCATCCAGTAATGCTGTACCTCATCACGGTCATGGATAAAGAGCATACCGTACCGGGGCGGCAGATACGGTCTGTACATAAGCCCGCGGCCCTGCTCGGCCGGCGTGACGGCCGGTTCGGCCTCGAAGCGGCACAATTCCCGGCCACCGGTATCGACGAACGTGACGTGGACTTTCCTGATGTCCGCCGATAACCCCGGAATGGGCGAGGCGGCAAGAAACAGGGTGATGGTCAACGCGTGGAGGAACAACAACCTTTGCGCAATTTTCATATGCTTTATCCTGCGCCGGCCAGGGCGGAAAAGTCAAGCCTTACAGTTTCCGGATGCTTCGCTGAAATGTCTTTACTCGCCGCCTGTTGAGCATTATATTACATGCCAGGAAGACCGTATGGGACCGCAACAGATAACCGGCATGATATGGCGTGTGGCCGGTTCCGACATGACGAACGGGAGGGACAGCGCCGTTTACCTGATCGACACCGGGGAACCGGTCCTCGTCGACTGTGGATCGGGGCATGGCTTTAACGGGATGCTCGATAATATCCGAAAAGCGGGGTTTCGGCCGGACGATATACGGACCCTCATTATGACCCACTGCCATGCCGATCACATCGGCGCGGCGCAACTCCTGAGATCGCATTTCGGGACAAAGCTCGTTATGCACGAAAAGGATGCGGAAATTGTCGAGCGGGGAGATATACGGCTCACCGCGGCGTTCTGCTTCGACGTCGACTTCAAACCCCTTGCCGTCGACATAAAGCTCAAAGGTAACGAGGGGAACCTCGAATTTTCGGGCCATGCCCTGCGGTGGGTCCATACGCCCGGGCATACCCCCGGTTCGATCTCCCTGTACATGGAGGAAAAAGGGCAAAGGATACTTTTCGCCCAGGACATCGGGGCGCCGCTCCTTGCCGAATTTGACTGCGACCCCCCCGCATGGCTCAATTCCCTCCAAAAGCTCTTCGCACTGGAAGCCGATGTGCTGTGCGACGGCCACAGCGGGGCCTACGGCCCGAAAGATGTCGTCAGGCAATACCTCGAATACTGCCTCGCCTCGCAATATCAAAACGGTTACCTGGACGGCACGAAAACGTAAATCCCCGTACCGTCGCTGCGTGACCCGTGTCAACGATCCATCCCGCCATAAGCGCCTCCCTTTGAGGAAGCAAGGCGGTAAACAGTGAGCAGCAAGGTGTTTCTTTGTCTCCTCACTCCTTACTGTTCACTGTTTACCGCCTTAACAATGTTCCTGACCGCTATCCTTCCCGAGCACAATGCGAAACTGCTGGCAGAGCCCTCGGCGAGAAGATCGTAGGTACTGTCGTAGAGGCCTCCCATGTCCTGGCCGGTAACGTAAAGACCGGGAATGACGTTCCCGTTCGCGTCAACGGCCTGCATGTCTTTATTGACGACGACCCCGCCGAGCGTCAGGAAAAAGGCACGCAGGCCTTTCAAGGCATAATACGGCCCCTTCTTCGTATCGAATTCTATGAGGTGCTCCGGCCTGCGGTTGAAATCCGGGTCGTGCTTCCGCCGCGCATACCGGTTGACCGTCTCGACGGTTTCACGTAACTTTTCAGGCCTTATCCCTATTTTCCCCGCCAACTCCTCGATCGTGCCGGCCTTGAAGGCAAAACCGGACGCCATGCCCTTCGCGATGCCCTTTTCAAGGGCTGTCATTTTTTGTCCGGGGACGACAATCGCATTGAACGGGGTCAGGGGGCCGTTGTTTTCCATATACTCTTTCATGCTCTCATCAAAAATAGACCACATGAGCCCGCCGTTCGATGTCATTGCGTTGTAGACGTCGCTGAAGACCGAACCGAACGATTCGTTGTAAAAGCGTTCGCCCTGCCTGTTTACCCAGAGGAAGGGCTGGCTCAACGCGCAGCGCATCTGTTTCATGTGATCGGGACCGCTGAACTGCCTTATCGCGGGCTCATTGTCGAGATAGGGGCTGTTTCCCGCAAGGGTCCCCATACCCGCAAGAGCTGCGTTGGCCTTCATTGCCATGGTGATGCCGTCGCCTGTCCTGCCGTCAACGGCCGGGCCGCGGTACATGAGCTTCGCCATCCCCAGGGCGCTGACATCGGGCACCCACTTCCCGAGCATCTCCTTGTTGCTCGCAAACCCGCCGGTTGCAATGATAACGGCTTTTGCACGAACCGTTAGTTGTGTGCCGTCTGCCTTGCGGGCTTTTACACCCGTGACGGTGCCCCGGTCATCTATCAGCAGCCTCTTGACCGGGGTATTTGTCAGGACCGCAACCCCGCGTTCCCTGATGTGCCGCAGCATAACTTTTACGAGCCTGGCCCCGCCTCCTTCCAGGATATGCCAGACATAAAGGCTCTTTTCGGGGGGAAACATCGTCCTGATGTTCTTGACCGTCATCCCCAGGTCCGTCAGCCAGTCTATCATCGTACCCGACTCGTTAAGGAGAGCGCGTATGGCGGGCGCGTTGCAGCGCCAGTGGTGGAATTCCATCACCCGGGAAAAGACCTGGTCCACCGTGGTCTTGATGCCGTTCTCTTTTTGGTACCGGGTCCCTATCCCCAGCGAGCCTTCCGGGAAAAGCCCCGCACCCCCGGCAAAAGGCATCTTTTCACAGAGTATCACCTTGAGGCCATGTTCTACAGCGAACAATGCCGCCGAAAGCCCGCTCAAACCGCCGCCGGAGATTGCAATGTCCACATTGGACGTCTGGTTAGTACATGATCTTTTTGCCCCGCCTGTGTCTGACACCATGAATCTCCTCCCGTTCTGACAAGATACCTTAAAAGATTATAACGATCAGTCCTCGAAAGCAATGGCTGTTGCCCTGGTCTGTTTCCCGGTTCAGAATGCAATATTATTTTTTCACTGTACCGCTTCCATTGATAGGTCCGGCTTTCATGAAGCGTGCTCTCAACGCCGACGGTATCGTGTCCGGGGACCCGGGAACAGTTTTCCCGTTCGGGCCGCCCGGCTCAAAATGTTGCAATTGGGAACGCATATTATGTATCATTGATTTGTCGGGCTTTCGGGATCTTTATGAAACCTCTCCTTTTCAAGAAAACGATTCTGGCCATCGGGGCCCATCCTGACGATATCGAGCTCGGGTGCGGCGGTTTTATCAACAGATTGAGGAATGAACAAAAATGCAGCATTCATTTTGCGGTCATGACACCCGGAATGAGCATGCAAAACCCGACCGGAGAAACACCGGACCGATACGCTGAATCCCGGAAAGCCGCCGAAGCCTTGCTGGGGCTAAACCCTGGCGATGTAGACTGTTTTGTCCATCCCGGGAATTTTGTCGACCGGGAATTGGAACTGGCAAGCCGCGGCATGATCGGGTTCATAGAGAACCTTTTGGAATCGCTGGAACCCAGCGTGATACTGACCCATGCCCGACCCGATCTTCACGCAGACCACCGCCAGGTGCATGAGGCTACACTGTCAGCCGCCCGCAGTTTTGCGGGTTCCATATTGTTCTATCAGGCGCCGTCAACAATACCGAATGAATTCAAACCAAACTATTTCGTGGTCCTCGGCCCTGATTCGCTGTCCGCCAAACAGACCGCCCTCGCTGCCCATGTCAGCCAGAGAAGCAAAGACTTCATTTCTTATGACAGGATCGCAGGCATGGCACGGTCCTGGGCTTTGTTTCACCGGGCTAAATTTGAAAATCTGGAAGCCTTCGAGCTCTACCAGACCTATTGGAAGGCAGACTGAACGGCCCGCACCGGCAAAGGCGGCGGCCTCATATCAGACTGCGATCAGATGGAATAGACTTCCTTGCCGAGGGTCTTCACCCAGTTCTGGGCCAGCACCTTCTGTGCCTCTTCCGTCCTGTCGCAGCCGAGGATGACGATGGCATTGCCGGATGCCCTGCCAAGGTGCGGGTAGAGGTAGTGAACGTTTATGCCGGCGGCCTTGAGGGGCTTTAAGACAGCAAGGAGGCCGCCCGGGTGGTCGGGCGTTTCCACGGCGAGAACGTCTGTCTCGCGAGGGTTGAAACCATTCCCCTTGAGGATGTTCTTTGCTTTCTCCGGATCATCGACAACGAAGCGGACCGTGCTTATATCCGAGGTGTCGGCCACGGAGATCGCGCGGATATTGACGCCTTCCCGTCCAAGGAGCTCGCTGACATGAGACAGTGCGCCGGGCACGTTTTCCAGGCTTATCGATAATTGAGTTATAAGCATAGCAATTACTCCTTGACATAATTGAAACCCATTTCAAGGGCTTCTTTATTCAGCTTAATGAGTTTGGCCTTTCCTTCGCCGAGCAGTTCCGCGAGATTCTTTATCATCGCGTCGAAAGATATGATGCTGCTTCCTTTTATGAGGGCGCCGAGCATGATCATATTGGCGACCTTGATCGTCCCGAGCTTCTCGGCAAGTTCGCTCGTCGGGATAGAGAGGACCTCGATATCGCTGCGCGCCGCATCGGTGTTCACAAGCGAGGCGTTGACGCATATAAGACCGCCTGACGAAAGGATGTTCTGGAACCTGTTAAACGAAGGCTGGTTCATCGCGACGACAAATTCGGGCTCGGAAGCAACCGGCGAAGCGATCTCCTCATCGGAGACAACCACGGTGCAATTCGCGGTGCCGCCGCGGACCTCCACGCCGTATGATGGCAGGTAGGTTACATACTTTCCTTCGAGCATTGCAGCATTCGCAAGTGTAAAGCCCATGGAAAGGACACCCTGTCCGCCAAAACCTGAAAATATAGTTCTTGTCATCATTTTATGTCTTTCACCACTCCAATAGGGAATTGTTTGCTCATCACGTCATCGATCCACCGGCATGACTCCACCGGTCCCATCTTCCAGTTGGTCGGGCACGGGGAAAGGATCTCTACGAGGGAAAAGCCCTTTCCGTCAAGCTGGCACTGAAATGCCTTCTTGATGGCCTTTTTGGCTTTGGCGACAGCGGACGGCTTGTTGACCGTCACGCGTTCGAGGTATGTCGTCCCGTCGAGCATAGAGAAGACCTCGCAGATCCTCACGGGGTGGCCCGCGATAATGGGGTCCCTGCCCTCCGGCGTTGTGGTGGTCACCTGGTCGGTCAATGTCGTCGGCGCCATCTGCCCGCCGGTCATCCCGTACACACCGTTGTTGACGAAAATAACAGTGATCGGCTCCCCCCGGTTGGCGGCGTGGAAACCTTCGGCGGTACCGATCGCGGCAAGGTCGCCGTCACCCTGGTACGAGAACACGAGGTTGTCCGGCCGCACTCTCTTTATGCCTGTCGCGACCGCCGCACCGCGGCCGTGGGCCGATTCCAGCGTGTCTATATCAAAATAATTGTATACGAGCATGCCGCACCCGGCAGGAGCGACGCAGATCGCCGTGTCGCGCAGCCCCATCTCGTCGATCACTTCCATGAGGAGCCGGTTGATTATGCCGTGCCCGCAACCCGGGCAGTAATGGAAGTGAACATCTTTCATTGTCTTGGGTCGGGTATACACTTTTTTCATTGCTGCTTCCTTCGGGTAGCCGTGTAATAGTGGCGCCCAATAATGCGGTAAAGCTCGACCGGCGTCGGGATGACCCCTCCCGGCCTTCCGTAGAAATGGATATGTCCTTTGCCCGCAAGGGCAAGTTTTACGTCCTCGATCATCTGGCCGGCGCTCATCTCAAAAACGAAAAATTCATGGACCGTTTTCGCGAGCTCCTGGAGTATTGCGGCCGGAAAAGGCCATGCGGTGATAGGCCTCACCATGCCGACCTTCATATTCTCCCGGCGGAGCCGTTTTATCGCGCCCTTTGCGATCCTGGCGCCGATGCCGTATGCGACGACAACCATCTCGGCATCGTCGATGAGGAACGTTTCGTACCGGACCTCCTTCTGCTCCATCCTCTGGTATTTCCGGACGAGTTTCCAGTTGTGCTCCTCCTCCTCTTTCGTGTCGAAGAGAAGCGAGCGCACCATGCGGGAGGGCCTTCCTTTTGCACCCGTAAGTATATAATCTTTCGGGTACGCTTTCGGGGGCACGATATTATCGAAATCAACGGGTTCCATCATCTGGCCCAGCATGCCGTCCCCAAGTATGACGACCGGGTTGCGGTATTGGTCGGCAAGGTCGAAGGCAAGCGGGATAACTTCTGTAAGCTCCTGGACGGACCCCGGGGCAAGGACGATGGTCTTATAGTCTCCGTGCCCGCCGCCGCGCGTTGCCTGCAGATAGTCTGATTGTGCCGGGGAGATATTGCCCATCCCGGGCCCGCCCCGCACCATATCGACGACCACGGCAGGCAACTCATCTGCCGCCAGGTAGCTGATGCCTTCCTGCTTCAAGCTCATGCCGGGGCTGCTCGATGACGTCATGGCGCGGGCCCCGGCAACCGATGCGCCAAGGACCATGTTGATCGCCGCTATCTCGCTCTCGGACTGGATAAAGACCCTTCCGAGCTCGGTCATCCTCTTCGCCATGTACTCCGTCAGTTCGTTCTGCGGTGTGATAGGGTAACCGAAATAGCACATGCAGCCGGATAAGATTGCCGCCTCTCCGAGGGCGGCATTGCCGCTCATCAGTTTTTTCAAGTTCTCATCACCTCTATGGCCACTTCGGGACACATGACAGCACACGTGGCGCATCCCGTACATTCGTTCCCGTCCGTAAAAGCAGCGACGAAATAGCCCTTCATATTGAGCCGGTCCGAAATTGCGATCAGCTTTTTCGGACAGAATTCAATACAGAGACCACACCCCTTGCACCGTTCCGGATCAATACTGATTGTGCCTTTCATGGAAAAATTTACACCTCTCAAGTTTGGAAAGCGTTTAAGATTAGCGTACAGCAAACACCCTTGTCAACTTTTTTGTCCGTACCGTTTACCGGCACCGGGAGACCCGGGAACCTTTTGGCCGACAGCGGCCACACAAGGGTAGAATATGCAGAGAACGCGGATAATTCTTATCAACAATGGCGCCTAAATCCTTAAACTGGAGGTACAATTCTATTGATTTATAGTCGTATCTGTCTTAAGGTTTTATAAAATGGAATTAAGGCTACTCGAGACATTTCTTAAGATCGCTGAACTCAAGAGTTTCACGCGGGCTGCAGACGAGTTGTGCATAACCCAGCCGACGGCAAGCAAGCAGATAGTCGATCTCGAGAATTTTTTCAACGTAAAGCTCATAGACAGGACCAAGCGGACAGTGACCCTGACAAAGGCCGGCGAGATCCTGCATCAGTATGCGCTTGAAATGGTAAGCCTGAAGAAAGATACGATCGACGCCATCGCCTCCTTCCGGGGGCTCAAGAGGGGGAAGATGACGCTCGGGGCGAGCACCATACCGGGCATCTATATCATGCCTCGCCTGTTGAGCGATTTCAAAAAACGCTACGAGGGCATCAAGTTCGAGCTCATCATTGCTGATACCAAAGAGATCGTCGAAAAAATGGAAAACGGCTTTCTCGATTTCGGGATAGTTGGATCAAGGACCGAGACAGGCAAGATCGATTTCAAGAAGCTCATAGATGACACGATCGTGTTCATCGGACCGCCCGATCTTCCCGGCCGCATCACGATAGAACAATTCAGGCAAACCCCGCTTATCGCCCGGGAGCGCGGCTCCGCTACGCGTAATACCGTAGAATCCGCCTTGACGAGGATACGGGGGCTTGACAGGGACCGCCTCAATATCGTGGCGGAGCTGTCGGACAATGAGGCCATAAAACAGGCCGTTATGTCAGGAATGGGCACGGCCTACATATCAAGTCTGGCCGTTGGGGGCCTTATCCGGGACGGCATGGTAAAGAAGATCACCGTCGAAGGTCTTCCCGAGATAAAACGGTCTTTCTTCGCCATTACCCGAAAAGGAAAGACAATCCTTCCCCAGGTGAAAGTGCTCATCGAAATTATTGATAAATGGAGAAAGCATGAAAAGAAATAGTGTTCTGATCATCGCCCTTGCCCTGGCATGCGTCATGATCTGTGCAGGTGCGGCGAATGCCAAGGTGTATCTTGACGTCTACGGCACGACATTCAAGAAGATAACGATAGGCGTGCCTGCGTTTAAAGGCGAAAAAACCGATAAGTCAACATCCGGGATGAGCGATGTCCTGAACAGGGACCTCGACCTTTCAGGTTTTTTCATCACCGCTCCCGCTTCGCTCATCGACAAGGAGCTCCTGGATGAGGGCATTGAAAAATCACAGGTCAAATTCGCCTCGTGGCGTTCGATCGGCATAGACCTCGTCTGCAAGGCGCGCGTCCAGGTTGTGGGCGGTGAACTGTCCCTGGAAGCCTACGTTTACGATACCCTTGACGGATCGATCCTGCTGGCAAAGCGGTATAAGGCAAACACGGGCGAATGGCGCCGTGTAACACACAGGCTGGCCGACGATATCATATTCGCTGCAACCGGCGAGAAGGGCATCTGCTCCTCCCGGATACTTTTCACGGCTGGCCGCCGGAACCTCAAAGAGGTCTACCTTTCCGATTTCGACGGACAGAACGTGACCCGTCTTACAAACTACCGGAGCATCACCGTTTCACCGTCTTTGTCACCGAATGGCAAATACCTTGCCTATACGTCGTACAAGGATGGCAGGCCCAACCTGTACGTCACTGACTTCAGCAGCAAGAGCGAGATGTTCGTGGACCGTTCTGAAGGCATGAAGATAGGTACGGCATGGCTCAACAATTCAACATTGGTCTATTCTCACACGTCAGGGAGAACGTCAACGATATTTGCCTTTGACGTCGGAAGCCGCAGTAAGCGGGTCATTCTCCAGAGAGACGGCATTCTCACTTCGCCCACCGTCTCGGCTGACGGGTCGCGGCTCGTTTTCGTATCGGACATGTACGGGACTCCACAGATATTCTCCAAGGGCCTCCCTTCGGGTGAGGTGAAGAGGCTCACCTATAGCGGAAGATACAACAGCGCTCCTTCGTATTCGCCGAAGGGCGATCTTATTGTCTTCATCTGCAATGTCGGCAGCTTCGAGGTCTGCACCATGAACGTTGACGGTTCGAACCAGAAAGTCCTTACAAACGACGGCGCGGTCAATGACTCCCCCCAGTTCTCGTCATGCGGGCGTTATATCATCTACACGTCTTCCAGGGGGGGGATCAACAAGGTCAACGTCATGCTCTTCAACGGCGAGAACAAGAGGACCCTGCGCTTCACTGATTTTGCCGAGGAGCAGCCCAGGTTCGCGCCGTAAAAGGGGCGACCTGGCGATAGACGAAGAAACACGAACGGGGAGGAAGTAAATGAAGCACATTGTATTATTATTGGCAGTGATGGCCCTTTTCATAGGCGGATGCGCAAAGAAACAGGTCCAGGTGGCGCCTCCTGTAACAACGACGGGAACCCAGCAAGGCACCCTGTCGGAAGAGGAAAAAAGACGTATTGCCGAAGAGGAACTGGCCCGTGCCGAGAGAGACCGCCTTCTGCGCGAACAGGAGCGGCTGGCCCGGATATTACAGGATGTTCTCTTTGATTTTGACAGCTATGCCGTGAACAGCTCCGAGCTGCCGAAGATAGAAGGCGTCGCCTCCTATATGAAGCAGGAAGGAAATGCGAAAATGGTCGTGGAAGGCCACTGCGACGAACGGGGAACGGTTGATTACAACTTTGCCCTCGGGCAGAAAAGGGCCGAGGCGGTAAAGAGCTACCTTGTCAAGCTCGGCATCAATCCGGGAAGGGTCCGCACGATATCGTACGGCAAGGAATTGCCTCTCGAGACGGGAAAATCGGAGGAAGCGTGGGCCAAAAACCGGCGGGTCCATTTTGCGATCGATCAAAAGGGGTGAGAGATGAACCACATTTTTACCGCGTACTACAGGCGTACTGTATTGACCCTGCCCGGGTATTTCCTGGCCCTGCCGATCATCGGCATGCTTGTTTTTACCGGATGTGTCACCACCGAGGAGGCGACGAAGCTCCAGGGCAACATGAGTTCGCTCCAGGGAGACTTCTATCAGTTCAAACAGGACACGGACGCCCGGCTGGCAAAGATCGAAAGAGAGCAGGAGAACCTGAGCAAACAGGTCGTCAACATGTATTCATCTGTCGACGGCCGCGATGAAAAGATCAGGAACATCATGGGAAAGCTCGATGAGCTTGAATACCAGATAAAGACGTCCGGAGTCGAGTCAAGGACGGGCAGCGCCACGAAACGCGGCAGTGATCAGCCGCACATAACAACAACCCCGGAACCCAGGGGGAAAACTCCGGCAAAGACGCCGCCCGCAAAGACCGATGAACGCTATGAAGAGGCTTACAAAGAAGCCTTCGACAGTTTCCAGCGCGGGCAATACGAAACTGCGATAACGAAATTCACTACGTTTAGCGAAACGTACAGCGGGACCCCTCTCGCTTCCAACGCGTTCTACTGGATCGGCGAGTCCTACATGAACCTCAGGAACTACGACAAAGCAATATTGTACTTCCAGGAGGTCATCGACAAATACCCGAAGAGCGAAAAAGCGCCGAGGGCGCTTCTGTCGCAGGCCGAGGCATTTCGCCTGACGAACGATAAGAAAAGCTCTACCACCCTGTTAAAGAGGATCATCGAGCTTTATCCCAAGAGCGAAGAGGCGATCATAGCGGAGCGCAAGCTAAGAAACCCCTGATGTTCTAAAACACGAAAAAACCCTCCGGTCCAGCGGGAACGGAGGGTTTTTTTCTTTTCAATGAACGATCAAGCCGTGATTTCGGGAAGCGCTTCCTCCTGCGGGGGAAGCTCCTCCGTCTTGTCGAGTATATTCATGTCGTAACTGCGATATTTCGGGTACCCCGTTCCGGCCGGGATGATCCGCCCCATGATGACGTTCTCCTTGAGGCCCCTCAAGTAATCGACCCTGCCTTCTATGGATGCCTGCGTCAACACCTTGGTCGTATCCTGGAAACTTGCCGCCGATATGAAACTGTCCGTGATCAGGGACGCCTTTGTGATCCCGAGGAAAAGCGGTTCGGCCTCCGCCGGCTTGCCGCCCTCTTCACGTACCCGTTTATTCTCCTCCTCAAATACCCACCACTCGACGTAGTCATCGATAATAAAGTTCGTATCGCCTATGTCTTTTATTTTGACCCGTTTGAGCATTTGCCGCACGATAGTCTCGATATGCTTGTCATTGATCTTGACGCCCTGGAGCTGATAGACCTCCTGGATCTCGTCGACAAGATACCGCGCAAGGTCCTTGATGCCGAGGATCCTCAGGACGTCATGAGGATTGACAGGGCCATCCATCAATGCCTCGCCGGCCTTGACATAATCTCCCTCGTGAACGATAACATGCTTGCCGCGCGGTATCGTATATTTTCTCGGTTCACCGTGCTCCACTTCGGGATTGACGATGATCTCCCGTTTCCCTTTTGCCACCTTTCCGAATGCGACAACCCCGTTGATCTCTGTAACGATGGCATTTTCCTTGGGCTTGCGTGCCTCAAAAAGCTCGGCGACACGCGGCAGACCGCCCGTGATATCTTTTGTCTTCGTTGTCTCGCGGGGCATTTTCGAAATGACATCACCCGCAAAGATCTCGTCGCCCTCGTTGACCACGATATGCGCGCCTATCGGCAGGATATACCGTGCGGGGCTCGTGGACCCGGGGATCATTTTCGTCCGGCCTTTTTCGTCTTTGATCGATATCCTCGGGCGAAGTTCGGGGTTTTTCGGCTCGATGATGACCTTGTACGAAAGGCCTGTCACCTCGTCCTTGCTCTCCTGCATGGTATCACCCTCGGTTATGTCACCGTACTTGATCCTGCCCGATTCCTCGGAGAGGATCGGGATCGTGTAGGGGTCCCACTCGGCAAGCGTCTCGCCTTCTTTAACCGCCTGGCCGTCCTCAACCCTGAGCTTTGCCCCGTAAATGACCGAGTAGATCTCCCGCTCGCGCCCCGTATCGTCCGTGATGGCAATCTCGCCGTTGCGGTTCATGACAACCGGCACGCCTTCACGGTTCAATATGGCACGCACATTAATGAATTTCACGATACCGTCATTGCGCGTCTCGAGCGTGGACTGCTCGACCCTTCTCGACGCGGCGCCGCCAATGTGGAACGTACGCATTGTCAGCTGGGTGCCGGGCTCCCCGATGGATTGGGCAGCGATGATGCCCACCGCCTCTCCGATGCTCACGAGCCTGCCGCGTGCAAGATCACGCCCGTAGCAAAGAACGCAGACACCGCGGCGCGACCGGCAGGTCAATACTGAACGTATCTTGACTTTCTCAAAACCGGCCTCTTCGATGAGCTTGAGGTGGCCCTCCGTGATCTCTTCATTCTTGTGTACTATAATTGCACCGTCCGGGTCTTTCAAGTCCTCAAAGGAAACCCTTCCCAGAATACGCGCGTCAAGGCGCTCGATAACCTCACCGCCTTCGACAAGGGAACCGATCTCGATGTAGTCGAATGTCCCGCAGTCATGCTCTGACACGACCACATCCTGTGCCACATCGACAAGCCGCCTCGTAAGGTAACCGGAGTTGGCAGTCTTGAGGGCCGTGTCGGCGAGGCCTTTGCGTGCGCCGTGCGTTGATATAAAGTACTGGAGAACGTCGAGGCCCTCCCGGAAGTTGCTCGTGATCGGGGTTTCGATGATCTCGCCCGACGGTTTTGCCATGAGGCCCCTCATACCGGCAAGCTGCCTGATCTGCTGCGCGTTGCCTCTCGCGCCCGAATGGGCCATTATGAAGATCGGGTTGAGGCTGTTCTGGTGCTCGGGCTTGCCGCTTGGTGTTATGACCGGCTTTCCGTCCATATCGAGGACAACGTCTGAGCCAAGTTCATCCATGAGTGCCTTCGCGATCTCCTCGGTCACGTTCGCCCAGATATCGATAACCTGGTTATATCTCTCACCGTCCGTTATCAGACCTTCCTGGTACTGGTTCTGGACGGTCTTCACGGCATCTTCCGCTTTTTCGATGAGCACTTTTTTCTTTTCGGGTATTTTCATATCGTCGATCGATATGGAGATGCCGCCTAAAGTAGCATAAAAATAACCCAGGTCTTTCAGCCTGTCGGACAGGATAACCGTGCATTTCTCCCCGGCGTCCCTGTAGCACTTGTCGACGAGCGCCGCGATGGTCTTTTTGTCCATGATCGTGTTGATGCTTGCAAACATGTCCTTCAGGACCGTGTCACGCTTTGGCTGTTCGAGTTCCATCAGGGCGTCCTGCACAACGTCGCGCAGGATGATCCTTCCCGCTGTTGTATTGACGATTTCGCCTCCCAGGCGCACCTTTATCCGGGCATGCAGGTCGATCTGGCCTGAATCGTATGCTACCCGCACCTCTTCCGAATCCGCGAAGATCTTGTTCTCGCCGCGGCGGTACTTGCGGTCAATCGTGAGATAGTAAAGCCCCAGAACGATGTCCTGCGTCGGTACGATGATAGGTTTGCCGTTTGCCGGCGACAGGATGTTGTTCGTCGACATCATGAGGACCCTGGCCTCAGTCTGGGCCTCTGTGGAAAGCGGCACATGGACGGCCATCTGGTCGCCGTCGAAGTCGGCATTGTATGCCGGGCAGACGAGCGGGTGAAGCTGGATGGCCTTTCCGTCGATAAGCTGAGGCTCAAAAGCCTGGATACCGAGACGGTGCAGGGTAGGCGCCCTGTTGAGCAATACAGGATGTTCCTTGATGACCTCTTCGAGGACGTCCCAGACCTCGGGCCTTTCCTTCTCCACGATCTTCTTTGCGTTCTTGATCGTGGTCGCGTACCCTTTCCGGATCAGGCGGTTGTATACGAAAGGCTTGAAAAGCTCGAGCGCCATGTATTTCGGAAGCCCGCACTGGTGGAGCCTCAGTTCCGGGCCGACGACGATGACCGAGCGGCCGGAATAATCGACACGTTTTCCCAGAAGGTTCTGGCGGAACCGCCCCTGCTTTCCGCGGAGCATGTCGCTCAAGGACTTGAGCGGCCTCTTGCTGGCGCCCGTCACGACCCTGCCGCGTTTTGAATTATCGAATAGGGCGTCCACCGCTTCCTGGAGCATCCTCTTTTCGTTCCTGATAATGATCTCGGGTGCGTTCAGCTCCATGAGCCTTTTGAGGCGGTTGTTCCTGTTGATCACACGCCTGTACAGGTCATTCAAGTCGCTCGTCGCGAACCGGCCCCCATCGAGGGGGACGAGTGGGCGCAATTCCGGCGGGAGGACCGGGACGATATCGAGTATCATCCATTCGGGCCTGACCCCGGACACCTTGAACGCATCCACAACCTTGAGCCTCCGTGCGATCTTTTTCTTTTTAGCGTCGCTCGAGGTGTCACGCATGTCGATACGCAGGGTCTTGCCCAACTCATCGACGTTGATCTTCTTGAGGCATTCCCGGATCGCCTCGGCGCCTATGCCGCCGAGGAAACCCTCGCCGTATTTTTCCTTTGCTTCAATGTATTTCTCTTCGCTGATGATCTCGCAGAAGCTGTATGGGGAATTGCCGGGCTCGATCACGATATACATCTCGAAATAGAGGACCCTCTCGACCTCTTTTATCGTCAGTTCGAGAAGTGTGCCTATCTTGCTCGGCATGCTCTTCAGGAACCATATGTGTGCCACGGGGCACGCAAGCTTAATATGGCCCATGCGTTCGCGGCGGACCTTGGACTGTATGACCTCGACACCGCATTTCTCACAGATGATGCCGCGGTGTTTCATTCGTTTGTATTTTCCGCAGATACATTCGTAGTCCTTGACCGGGCCGAATATCTTGGCGCAGAAAAGACCGTCCCGCTCGGGCTTGAACGTCCTGTAGTTAATGGTTTCCGGTTTTTTCACTTCGCCGTACGACCACTTCTCGATAAGCTCCGGCGATGCAAGGGATATCTTGATCGCCATGTAGCTCAAAGGGTCGCGCTGCTTGTCTGACTTAAAATATTCTTCCAAGGTTGTTCCTCCTTGTTAATCTTCTTTAAGAAGCTCAACGTCGATGCACAGGCCCTGGAGCTCTTTAACGAGAACATTAAAGGACTCCGGCAGGTTCGGCTCGAGAACGTCCTCGCCCTTGACGATCGCTTCATAAGCCCTGATCCTTCCATTGACGTCATCCGATTTGATGGTCAGGAATTCCTGGAGGGAATAGGCGGCGCCGTAACCTTCGAGCGCCCATACCTCCATCTCGCCGAGCCTCTGTCCGCCAAACTGGGCCTTGCCCCCAAGCGGCTGCTGGGTCACGAGCGAGTATGGGCCGATCGACCGCGCGTGTATCTTGTCGTCGACGAGGTGGTGGAGCTTCAGGAAATACATGTTGCCGACAGTGATCTGGTGATGGAAGGCCTCGCCTGTCCTGCCGTCATAGAGGGTTGTCTGCCGGGAATCCTGCAGGCCTGCCAGCTTGAAGAACTCCCTGATCTCCTCCTCTTTTGCACTGTCAAATACCGGTACGGCAATATTCACGCCTTTTCTCATTGCATCGGCGACCGATGCCAGCTCTTCCTCGTCGAGACGGTCGATGACCCCCTTCAATTCGTTGTTGGAAAAGGTCTTCTTCAACAGTTTCTTGACCGGCTGGACATCGTTGACCTTCTTGTAATACCCGTCGACCATTTCCCCGATCCGCTTTCCCATTTCCTTGGCCGCCCAGCCGAGGTGCGTCTCCAGGATCTGCCCCGCATTCATACGGGAGGGAACACCGAGAGGGTTGAGGACGATATCGATCGGGGTCCCCTCTTCGGTAAAAGGCATATCCTCTTCCGGAAGGATCACCGAAACGATGCCCTTGTTGCCGTGGCGGCCCGATATCTTGTCGCCGACCGCAACCTTGCGTTTCATCGCGACGTACACCTTGATCGTCTTGATGACGCCCGGCGGCAGCTCGTCGCCTTTCTTGATCTTGTTTATCTTGTCTTCGTAAATGATATGGATAAGCTCGACCTGGTTCTCCTTGCTTTCCACCAGTTTCTTTACCCGGGCTTCAAGTTCCTCATTCCCGAATTTTATCTCCTGGAGCCTGTCGAAGGAGAGCGCGATGACCTTGTCGCGCGTAAAGACCTCGCCCTTCTTGAGGATAACCTTGCCTTTGCCGTCCTTAATGTCTGCAGAAGCGGCCTTGCCTTCAAGAAGCTCGGCGATCTTTATCTTCTTGCTTTCAAGGATGATCTTTACCTGGTCTTCCTGGTCTTTCAGGATGTTCGATATCTCTTTGTCTTCGATGTCGCGGCTGCGGTCGTCCTTATCGATACCCCTGCGGGAGAGGACCTTGACATCGATGATGATGCCCTCAATGCCGTGCGGCACCCGCAAACTGGTATCCTTGACATCGCCGGCCTTTTCGCCGAATATGGCCCTGAGAAGTTTTTCTTCCGGGGTAAGCTGCGTCTCGCCTTTCGGTGTCACCTTGCCGACAAGTATGTCGCTCGGCTTGACCGTTGCGCCGATCCTGACGATGCCGCTCTCATCGAGGTCCTTCAAGGCATCGTCGCCGACGTTGGGGATGTCCCGCGTCACTTCTTCCTTGCCCAGTTTCGTATCGCGGACCACGCATTCGAGCTCCTCGATATGGATCGACGTGAAAACGTCTTCCTTTACAAGGCGCTCATTGATGAGAACGGAGTCCTCGTAGTTGTACCCTCTCCAGGGCATGAAGGCGACCATGACGTTCTTCCCGAGCGCCAGTTCCCCTCTGTCCGTCGAAGGCCCGTCCGCGAGGACATCGCCTTTCTTCACGAAATCGCCTTCCTTGACGATAACGCGCTGATTGATGCAGGTGTCCTGGTTCGAGCGCCTGAACTTCAGGAGCTTGTAGACGTCTATCTTTGTCGAGGCCTCGTCGTGGCCTTTCT
>CALMFJ010000101.1 GCA_937862865.1 uncultured Pseudomonadota bacterium
GCAATAAAAACAAGACCTTGGATTCCGGCCTTCGCCGGAATGACGTAAAAAGAAAGCCGGACTGGCGGGGGAGGATATGCTCTACTTGTTCTGCTTTGGATAAATGGTGACCTTTGCTTTTTTGTTCTTCTCGGCGGTTACGACGGCGCGGTCTTCGTTCACGTAATATGTCACTTCGTCGCCTTCGACCCTGTCCTTGTCGGACGTTACGACCGCGTTACCTTTCAGGAGGATCTCGCCTTTGACGTTATCGAAGAGCGCCTCGTTGCACGTGGCTGTCCTGTTCTGCTTTATAATCCGTACGCGGCCTTTGGCGTTGGCCTTGTCGATCTCGTTCGTGTCGGCGCTCATGTAGGCTTCCATGGCATCGGAATAGATGTACAGGTCGTCCTGTTTCGCCACGACATTTCCCTTGAAGACGACGTATTTCTCTTTGTCAAAACCTTCCATTGTATCTGATACGATATCGATGGGTTTTTTCTGGTCGAGGAACCCGAGCTTTTTATCCGGTGTTTTGGTTGCGCCTTCTTTATCCGTCTTCGGTTGTGCGGGTTCGGCGGGTTTGAGGGCGGCCTGTGCCTGCGGTGTCTTCGGTGCGGGGGATGCAGGTGCCTTCGGGTCGCCGGCGGCGGGAGCAGGGGCCTTTGCCGTACCGGGGGCCGCAACGGGCTGCGCGGGTACGGCCGGTTGCTCCGGAGGCCTGAGGTCGATGAGTTTCTTAGGTTTTTCGGTGTATTGAGGGGCCTGCGTCGTCGCGGGGGCCTGTTCCGAAGGCCCACCGGAGCTCACAGCCTGCGGTATCGGTACGGACGGGATCTCCTGGACCTCTTCAGGCGCCTGAAGCGTCCCCGGGGCCGGGGTGATCGGCACCGGAACGGGGGCCTGCCCCGCCGGGGGTGCCTGAACCGGTTTCTTTAGCGTTGCCGGAGGCTCTACCTTGACGGGCTCGGGCGTATCGGCCGGTTTTACCGGCTGGACCTGGGTTATCTTCAATGACTTCCGCTCCCTGATGGTAGAGCGGGCATAGAGGCTCTTCGGGTATTTTGTGCGCAATGTCTGGAGATATTCGTCCGCTTTTTCCTGATTGCCCAGCTGCCGGTGGGCGTCATAGAGGTAGAATAAAGCCTTGTCGGTATTTTTTGAATCGGGATACTGTTTGAGCATCGGCTCGAGCCTCATGATGGCCGCGTTGTACTGGGCGGTCCTGACATAAAACTCACCGACGTAGAGCTCCCGGTCTGCCAGTTTCTGGATAAAGGCCTTGAGCCTTCCTTCGGATTCGATCGCGTACTGGCTGGCAGGATACCGGTTCCTGAGGTATGTGATCCTCTCTATACCTTTAACCGTGTTTGCCTGGTCCCTGTCAACCGATGGAGAAAGCTTTTCGTAGCATTCGCCCAGCTTGAAAAGCACGTACGGGATATTCTCTTCGTCGGGATGGGCCTTGAAGTAATCCTCGTACGTACTGGTTGCAAGAACGTAGTCCTTTTTCAGGAAATAAGTGTCGCCGAGCTTCACGGCGGCCACAAGCGCCATAGGGTCGAAAGGGTACTGCTCGCGGATGGCGGTGAACTTCTTCACGGCGTCGTCGTACTTTTTCTTTTTCATGAGATCGACGCCGGCAACATACAGGTCGACGGGATTTTCGGTTTTTTTCACGGGCTTGGAAGAGCATGACACCAACAGAAATACTGCCATGAGAAACAGGATAAATGTTCGCATGGCGGTAGTATAACAGAACAAACAAAATTATGCTATCCTTTAGCACGTGGACCGCAAAGGGCTGATACAGCAGACTTTAGATCATTTTCACATCCCCGTTTCGAGCGAGGCCCTGGCCGGTCTCGTGCGGTTTATAGAAGAGCTTGACAGGTGGAACCGGACTATCAATCTCGTCGGGATCAGGGATATGGACCGGGTCTGCTCAGAGCTTCTCGCGGATTCATTTTTTCTCTATACATATATTATGCATGGCAGGCGCGTGATAGACGTGGGGTCGGGATCGGGGATCGTTGGCATCCCTTTTGCCATCCTCAACCGTTCCCTCGAGGTGTACCCCGTCGACAGCAATCTCAAAAAGGTCCAGTTCCAGAGGCACATCCGGCGTACGGTCGGCCTTCCCAATCTCCTGCCGGTCTTAGGAAGGGTCGAGGCCATCGACCCCCTCGGGGGAGACCGTCTTGTCGCAAAGGCATACGGGACGACCGGGGCGATACTCACGGCAGCCGGCCGTCACCTTGTAGCGGGAGGCCTTGTCTATATTGTGAAAGGGGACACGCAGGATGAGGTCTCGCGGGGCGGGTTCAGCATCGAAGCATCAGTCGATTATTCACTCCCGGGGACAAACAGGGCGTACCGCCTGCTCATCTACAAAAAAATTTCCTAATAAGTTTATATATGGTATGGTAATGCAATTATCATGGTCATCTCTATAGCGAATCAAAAAGGCGGGGTCGGGAAAACCACCACCGCGGTCAACCTGTCTGCCTCGATCGCCGTTTCCGAGCGCAAGACCCTGGTCATCGATATGGATTCGCAATGCAACACGTCCTCGGGTTACGGCATATCCCACAGCAATACCGGCAGCAACATCTATCACGTCCTGATCGGGGAGAAGTCGATACAGGAGGTGGTGCGGCCGACCGCGATCCCCTATCTCGATATCATCCCCTCCCATCCGGACCTCATCGGCGCGGAGATCGAGCTCCTCGACACCCCTGATAGGGAGTTTGCGTTAAAAAGGGCCGTCGAACAGCTGGGCGACACCTATCAATACATATTCATAGATTGCCCGCCTTCCCTGGGCCTTCTCACGATCAACTCACTTGCGGCGTCCGATCAGGTGATAATACCGCTTCAATGCGAATATTTTGCCCTCGAGGGGCTCGCCATGCTGCTCAGGACCATTTCGATCATCCAGAAGAAGCTGAACCCGGGGCTCGAGGTGCTCGGAATTCTCCTGACAATGTTCGACCGGAGGAACAACCTTTCATTCAGGGTCTGGGAGGAGGTCACGAAATGCTTCGACGACACCGTTTTTAAGACGGTCATCCCCCGGAACGTCAAACTGAGTGAATCCCCGAGCCACGGCAAGCCCGCCCTTTTGTATGATATAAGCTCCCGCGGTGCGGACAGCTACCTGAGGCTTGCCTCCGAGATCCTGGAGAAAAGGAGCGAAGCATGAAAAAAGACCCCCTGGGGCGAGGACTGTCCGCTATTTTAAAGGATATCGAGGATAAGGGAACATCCCGGGCGATAGCGATCGACCAGATCGTGCCCAACCCTGCCCAGCCCCGCATCCGGATGGATGACAGGTCGCTCGACGAACTGGCCGCCTCCATAGCTGAAAAAGGTGTTCTCCAGCCTATCCTTGTCAAGAACAAGGGCAAGCTGTACGAGATCATAGCGGGGGAGCGGCGGTACCGGGCCGCTATCCTTGCGGGCTTAAGGGAGGTCCCGGCCATCATCCGCGATGTCGACGACAGGGAAGCCCTTGAGATCGCACTGATGGAAAACCTGCAGAGGGAGGACTTGAACCCTCTCGAGGTCGCCGCCGTCTACGAGAAGTTTGTCGAGGAATTTGCCTATACCCATGAGGAGCTGGCGAAGAAGATGGGAGTCGACCGCAGCTCCGTCACGAACTGCCTGCGGCTCCTCAAGCTGCCGGAATGGGTGCGCGAGATAATGTCCGAAGGCAGGCTTACCCAGGGCCACGGAAGGGTGCTCCTTTCCCTGAAGAGCGAGAAGGAACAAAAAAGGTTTGTGGACAGGGTCCTGAGCGAGGGGACCTCTGTCAGGGAACTCGAGAGGGCGGTCAGAAAAAAGGCCGCCCCGGCCAGGGAATTCGGCATTGACGCCATCGAGGAGGCCCTGATAAAGGCCCTGCAAACCAAGGTGAACATCACGATGAGGAAGGACCGCGGCAAGATCATTATCGAATTCTATTCCCGCGATGACCTCGAAAGACTGTCGGAATTGATCGCCGGGGAGGCGTAAGAACCCCCGCAAGTAGTGCCCCGGATCGACTTTGTGCATTTTTTCTTAAATTGTGTAACAAAATAATTGAAATATCGCCGGGAATTGTGTTAAAAAGCTACGGATAGTTAAACGCCAATCTAATTAGGAAGTTCCCTATGATTAACTTCGATGTAACCATTCTGTACCAGTTTGGCCATTTCCTGCTTCTTCTCATTATCCTCAATTTTCTTCTCTTTAAGCCGGTCCTGAAAGCCCTCGACAAGCGGTACAGCACCCTTCAGGGACTTTCGGACGGCCTCGAGAAGGCAAAGGCCGACACGGTCGACCTTGAAAAGGGATACGATCTGGCGAAGGTCGAGAAAAGGAAACCGGTCCTGGGCAGCAGGGACAGCATGATCGCCGAGGCGAACAAGGAAGCGGTCCACGTGATCGAAAAGGCGAGAAACGAACTGTCCGAAGAGCTTGCAAAGATCAAGGCCCAGATAGAGGCCGAAGGAAAGAAGGTTTACGACTCACTGATGGCCGATGTCGGCAAGCTTTCGGCGGAAGCGGCACAGAAGATCTTAAGAAGGAGCATCTGATGGCACCCGGTGGAGAATCAGCCTGGAGTTTAATCCTCAAATTCTTTAATTTCTTTGTATTGGTCGGATTGCTCATCTATTTTGTGGGCAAACCGTTGAAAGCGTACCTCGCAAAACGTCACAACACCGTGAAGACCCAGCTCGAAGAGACCCAGAAGGTCCTGAGGGACGCCCAGGAACTGCGCGCCCAGTACCAGGCGAGGCTCGACAAGCTCGACGGGGAGATCGAGGTCTTCAAGAAGCAGACCATGCAGGAAGCCGAGGCCGAGAAGAAGAAGATAATCGAAGAGGCCCACGCCTTCGCCGAGAAGATCCGGGAGCAGGCCCGCGTTACCGCCGAGCAGGAAAACAAGGACATGTCCCGCAGGATCAAGGAAGAGATCTCCCGCCTCACAATGGAAAAGGCGGAGCAGCTCATAACCGAGAAGATAACCCAGTCGGATCACGATAAACTGGTCGAGGAATTCATTGTCAAACTGAGGAGCATGAATTGATTAGCCAATCCATCGCCAAAAGATATGCAAAGGGATTATTCAACGTTGGTGAGAAGAACGGGAAATACAAGGAATACCAGGCAGAGATAGAAGGTATTCTGAGTGTTCTTGACAGGGAAGAGCGCCTGAAAAGGGCGATCGTCCTTCCTCTCGTCGAAGTGGAGAAACGCAAGGAGGTCTTGAGCGACGTCATGAAGGCGCTTCAGGTATCCTCTCCGCTCGCCAGCATGTTCACCATGCTTTTAGAGAAGAACAGGATGGCCTATATAAGCCTCATCCGGGACGTTTACAATGACCTCGTCGATGAAAAGGAAGGAAGGGTCAAGGGAACTCTCTTTACCGCATTCCCCGTCAGCGACGACGTCAGGGTAAAGATAGAAAAGGAATTGGGGGCAAAGCTCGACAAGCAGGTCACCCTAGCTGTGAAGGAAGATAAAGGTCTCATTGGGGGCGTCAAAGTGGCCATCAAGGGTACCATCATTGACGGTAGCGTCAAAAGACAGCTGCATACACTGCAGGAAAATATACTGAAGGAGTAGTGTCTATGGAGATCAGGGCCGACGAAATAAGCAGGATTATAGAGCAGAAGATATCGGGCTTCGAAAAGGAGATCGACCTCCAGGAAACCGGTGTCATCATGACGGTAGGCGACGGTATCGCAAGGATCTACGGACTTGAGAATGCCATGGCCGGCGAGCTTCTCGAACTGCCCCACGGCATCACGGGCATGGTGCAGAACCTCGAGGAAGACAACATCGGCGCCGTTATCTTCGGCGAAGACTATAAGATCAAGGAAGGCGACCTGGCCAAGAGGACCGGGAAGATCGCCCAGGTCCCCGTCGGTGAGGCCCTGGTCGGCAGGGTCGTGGACGCCCTTGGAAACCCCATAGACGGCAAAGGCCCGATCGACACGAAAGAATTCCGCCCCGTCGAGCAGGTTGCCCCGGGCGTCGTCGTGCGCCAGCCCGTTAAAGAGCCGCTTCAGACCGGCATTAAAGAAGTCGACGCTCTGATCCCGATCGGAAGGGGCCAGAGGGAGCTCATCATCGGCGACCGCGGGACCGGCAAGACGGTTGTCGCCCTCGACACCATCATCAACCAGAAAGGCAAAGGCGTCTTCTGCATATATGTCGCCATCGGCCAGAAGAGGTTCTCCGTAGCGAGGATCGTCGACCTTCTGACAGAGCACGGCGCAATGGAGTACACGACGATCGTTGCGGCCACCGCAAGCGACTCCGCACCCCTGCAGTTCCTGGCACCCTTTTCAGGAACGGCCATGGGCGAATACTTCAGGGACAACGGGAAACACGCCCTCATCGTGTACGATGACCTGTCAAAGCACGCCGTCGCATACCGCCAGCTGGCACTTCTTCTCAGGCGGCCCCCGGGACGTGAGGCGTATCCGGGCGACATCTTCTACCTGCATTCACGGCTCCTCGAAAGGTCCGCGAAATGGGACGACGCCCATGGCGGCGGCTCCCTGACATCCCTTCCCATCATCGAAACACAGGCCGGCGACGTGTCCGCGTACATTCCCACGAATGTCATCTCGATCACGGACGGCCAGATATACCTCGAACCGGAGTTGTTCTACGCCGGTGTCCGTCCCGCCATCAACGTCGGTATCTCCGTATCCCGCGTCGGCGGCAACGCACAGATCAAGGCAATGAAGCAGGTTGCCGGCAAACTGAGGCTGGAAATGGCCCAGTACCGTGAAATGGCCGCATTTGCGAAATTCGGCAGCGACCTCGACAAGGCGACCCAGGCATTGCTCGCCCGCGGTTCACGGCTGACCGAGCTTTTCAAGCAGGGACAGTATGTACCGATCCCCGTCGAGAAACAGATCGTTCTGTTGTACGCAGCGGCGAACGGGTTCATCGATACGTACCCGGAAAGTTCACTCAAGAAATACGAATCCGAGCTTTCCCGTTTCCTTGATTCCAAGGGCGGTGCAGCATTGAAGGAGATTGAGGAGAAGAAGGCCATCGACGCGTCGATCGAAGAAAAACTTCAGAAATTACTGAGCGAGTTCAGAGACGGATTCACCTACTAATCGAGTAAGGGAGCTTTAAGTGGCCACGTTACGAGAGATCAAACGAAAGATAAGCAGCGTGAACAGCACGCAGACCATTACGAGGACCATGAAGATGGTCTCCGCCTCGAAGCTCCGGCGCGCCCAGACGGACCTCGAAAAGATCAAGGATTACGCGATAAAAATGGAAGAGCTGACGGGCAGGGTCGTCAAGAACATGCCCGAGGACGCCCATCCGCTTCTCGCGACGCGGGAAGAGATCAAGAAGGTCCTTATCGTTTCCATCGGGTCGGACCGCGGGCTCTGCGGCGGCTTCAATGTCAACGTTTCCCTGGCGGCGGAGAATTTCGTGCGGATGAACCATCCGGACTACGAGAGGATCGCGATCTATGTCTTCGGTCGCAAGATCCGCGATTACCTCGCCAAGAGGAAGCACGACATCGTGAAAGACTGGGTCGATGTCAAAAAGGTGGACCAGGACCTGGTCGATATCGTTGCGGCAGAGATCATCGAGTTATACCTGACGGGGGAATTTGACAAGGTTTACCTTTCCTACACATACTTTGAGTCCCCGGTAAAGCAGCGTGTGGTCTTTGATGAGTTCATCCCCATCAAGACCCCCGAGGAATCTGAATATATCGACTATATCAGCGAGCCGGCGCGTACGGAAATTGTGGGCACGCTCATTCCGCGGTACATCAGCACCAAGATATACTATGCCCTGGTCGAGTCCCAGACATCCGAACATGCGGCCCGGATGAGCGCAATGGAAAATGCGACAAGCAACTGCGGTGAAATGGTCAGGTACCTCACCCTGGTTTACAATAAGAGACGTCAGGAAGGCATAACCAACGAGATGCTGGACATCGTCGGCGGCGCCGAGGCGTTACGAGGCCAATAATCCAAGGAGGAAGATAGATGAGCAGCGTGGAAGTCAAAGGGAAGATAGTACAGGTCATTGGAACGGTCGTAGACTTCAGGTTTCCACCGGATCAGCTTCCGCCGATTAATGGTGCGATCTATGTTACGAACCCCGCGATAGACGATAGAAAGGAAAACCTTATCCTTGAGGTTGCCCAGCATATTGGCGACAATACTGTCCGGTGCATCGCAATGAATACGACGGATGGTCTCATGCGCGGTCAGGATGCCGCTTATAAAGGGTCCCAGATCGAGATCCCGGTAGGCAAGGAGATCCTCGGCAGGGTGCTCAACGTTATCGGCGCTCCCGTCGATAATCAGGGTGAGGTCAAGACAGCGATGACATACCCGATCCACCGCCCCGCGCCGACCCTGGTACAGCAGAACACAAAGATCGAACTCCTTGAGACCGGTGTCAAGGTCATCGACCTCCTCGAGCCGTATCCGAAGGGCGGCAAGGTTGGCCTCTTCGGCGGCGCAGGCGTCGGCAAGACGGTCGTTATCATGGAGATGATCCACAACATCGCCATGCACCACGGCGGCATCTCGGTGTTCGGCGGAGTGGGCGAGCGTACGAGGGAAGGAAACGACCTCTGGCTCGAAATGAAAGGCTCCGGCGTTCTCGATAAGTGCGCCCTGATATACGGCCAGATGACAGAGGTCCCCGGCGCGCGTGCAAGGATTGGCCTCACCGCTTTGACCGCTGCCGAGTACTTCAGGGACGAGGAAGGCCAGGACGTGCTCCTCTTCATCGACAACATCTTCCGTTTCACCCAGGCGAACGCAGAGGTCTCCGCGCAGCTCGGCCGTATGCCGTCCGCCGTCGGTTACCAGCCGACCCTTGCAACAGACCTTGGCGAGCTCCAGGAGCGTATCACATCGACCCTGAAAGGCTCGATCACATCAGTCCAGGCCATTTACGTGCCTGCTGACGACCTGACAGACCCGGCGCCTGCGACGACATTTGCGCACCTCGACGCGACGACGGTCCTTTCGCGTCAGATCTCCGAGCTCGGTATCTACCCGGCTGTCGACCCGCTCGACTCAACGAGCCGCATCCTCGACCCGTACGTTGTCGGCGAGGAGCATTACCAGGTTGCCCGGCAGGTACAGTCGATTCTCCAGAAATATAAAGAGCTTCAGGACATCATCGCCATCCTCGGTATGGACGAGCTTTCGGAAGACGACAAGCTGACGGTGGCCCGGGCCAGGAAGATCCAGAGATTCCTCTCCCAGCCGTTCTTCGTCGCGGAAGTTTTTACGGGTCAGGCGGGCCGTTACGTCGCGCTGAAAGACACCATCAGGGGATTCAAAGAGATCGCTGAAGGCAAACACGATGACATCCCGGAACAGGCATTCTTTATGGTCGGCACGATCGAAGAGGCCGTGGAAAAAGCAAAACAGTTCATGGAAGGGTGATAATACGATATGCTCAGTCTTGAGATAATTACTCCTGAGAAGACGGTCGTCAAAGATGAAGTCGATGTGGTGGAGGCCACCGGGGCAGAAGGCGAATTCGGCATCATGCCCGGCCACACGCAGTTCCTTACCGTCCTGAAGGTGGGCGAGATACGCTACAGGAAGGGCAACGAGACTGTATACCTGGCCTCGAGCGGGGGGTTTGCCGAGGTTGTCGAGGACAAGGTCACCTTGCTCCTCGATACGGCTGAACGGGCCCAGGACATCGATGTTGCACGGGCGAAAAAGGCGATGGAAAGAGCCGAAGAATTGCTGAAGTCCCTGACCTACGATCAGGCTGAATACAAATTGATGGAAATGGCGCTCTTAAGGGCCATCGCCCGCATTGGCGTAGCCGGCAAAAAATTATAATGTTTTTCACCATCGACGAAGGGCTATTCGGCCTTTTTCCTGCATTGCAGGTCGGTGTGGTTGTTTGTGAGATTGATAATATAAGGTACGGAGAAGATGGGCTGGAAGACGTTGTTGACGATCTGACGGTCCATTTTTCTTTTGAGCGGCCGCAGGACCACCCGAACATAAAGGCGTGGCGCGAGGCATACAAGAAAATGGGGATCTCTCTGTCGAAGTACCCGAGTTCCCTCGAATCCCTTCTTCGCCGGGCGCTCAAAGGCGGGCCGTTCCCCCGCATCAACCCGATCGTGGACCTGTACAACGCACTATCGCTGAAATATCTTGTTCCTATCGGAGGCCACGCGATGAACGCGGTGGATGGCGATATACGCCTTACGTTCGCCGACGGGACGGAAAGTTTCGTTCCTATGGATATGGGCGAACAGGAAGCGGTGGATAAAGGCGAAGTGATCTACAAGGACGACAGGGACGCCCTGACACGGCGCTGGATATGGAAGCATTCGAACAAGGACAGGATTGAGAGCGAGACAACATGCGCCCTGCTTACCGTCCACGTCATGGACGGCCTTCCTTCCTGGGTGTGCGAACAGGTGGTCAGGGACCTGGCAGAGAGCATTCTTGTAAACGAATATGGTAGGATCATTCACCGGGACATTCTCACGTCATCAAAGCGGGAGACGGAATTTGTCCTGTAAAGGGAGCCCGCATACGAAAGGAGGTTGACGGTATGGATCTGCTGGAGATTTTAAGGACAAGAAAAAGCATTCGGTCTTTCAGGCCTGACCCGGTCACAAAGGAACAGATCGAAGAGATGCTGCAGCTGGTCATCCATGCTCCGTCAGCCATTAATCTACAGCCCTGGGATTTTTACGTTGTCATGGGCGAGGAAAAGGCGCGCCTGAGCCGCCGGTTGGTGAAGCTTTACCGGGAAAAGCAGATATCGTGCAGTCCCGGCAACGTCAAGCCTCTCTCTGCGGAATTCCATAAGAGGGGGGCCGAATCATTTATCCTGATGAACCCCTATCTCGAAAAGATGGGGATGGATTTCAACCGTTTCGTCAACGAGGGGAGCTGCAACTTCTACGGCGCCCCCACGGCGGTCATCATGTGCCTCGACAACGCGTTCTCCGAGGCCCGCCTCGTCGATATCGGGATAGCGCTCGGATATTTTGTCCTGATCGCGCACAATTTCGGCTTCTCGACATGCCCGATCGGCCTCATCAATGCCTACGAGGATGATATAAAAGAAATACTCAACATCCCCGAAAACAAGGACGTCGTCATCGGCCTCGCCCTCGGCTATAGCGATGATTCGGCACCGATCAACGAGTTCACGTCGCCAAGGGATGATGTCAGCAACTTCGTGCATTGGATAGATTAGGTCAAAAGACGTTCTGCGTTCTACGTTCTGCGTTCTACATTAAAAACGAAGACGACAAATGTATAGACCACGACCAGGGCCCTTCGGCATTATATTTTATCAGCGCATATTTTGGGATTATTAGTAACGTAGAACGCGGAACGTAGAACGATCTTTTATGGTCGGGGCGACTGGATTTGAACCAGCGACCTCTTGCTGCCATTAGCGGGGCTCACGTCGCCCCCTCCACGGACCAGGTCCGCGGAGCCTCCCCCTCTCGCTTGCCGTGCAAGCTAAAAAGGACAGGTTTGCCGACCAGTTCTTTGGAAATTATTTTCCTGAAACTTGAAACCTGAAACATGAAACGACCGCCGAAGGCGGTCAGTCAGTTTGGTCGGGGCGACTGGATTTGAACCAGCGACCTCTTGCTCCCAAGGCAAGCGCGC
>CALMFJ010000102.1 GCA_937862865.1 uncultured Pseudomonadota bacterium
ATGGAAATATCCGAAAATAAATTCCTGTCCCTGGTCCGAAAATTCGGTCGGAAAAGTAATAGGGTCGTGAGGGGCATAGGCGACGACGGGGCCGTTGTCGATCTCGATAAGGGACAGTATGTCCTTGTGCAGGACGCCATGGTGGAGCATGCACATTTTGAATTCTCCTTCATGGACCCGTATTTCGTCGGCAAGAAGGCGCTGTATTCGAACATATCGGACATCCTTGCCATGGGCGCCCGCCCGGAATTTTACCTCGTGACAACGGGAATACCGCCGGACGTGTCATCGCAAGACATGTCCCGGCTGTACCGGGGCATGGACACTGCGGCACGCGAATTCGGGATGACGCTTCTCGGCGGGGACACGGTGTCTTCGGGAACGGATTTTTTTATTGATATCTCTGTTATGGGGAGGCTTGCCGGTAAAAAATATTTTGGCAGGGACAGGGCCCGGGCAGGTGATCTTATAGCCGTGACGGGAAAACTCGGGCAGGCGGCGATGGGGCTGAGGATACTCCAGGGGAAAGGCCCGGTGCGGGGGAACAAGGCCTGTATCGACCGTTTTTTGAGCCCGAAGCCCCCCTTCGCCGTGTGGAAGGCCCTCCTCAAACATGATATAACTGATGCGATGATGGATATAAGCGACGGGCTCCTCATGGACCTCGGGAGGATGATGACTGAGAGCAAAAAACAGGCGCGGATAGACCTTGACAGGGTCCCTATGCCCCGTTCTGTGCGGTACAGAGGCCTCGAACGCCTCGCGCTCTCCGGCGGCGAGGACTACCAGCTCCTTTTTACATTCCCGGAAGAAAAGATGCCGGCCGTCCGGGAACTGTCAGAAAAAAATGCAGGGATAACGGTCATGGGACGGGTTGTGAACGGCAGGGGGATCCGGACCTTCCGTAACGGAAAAGAGGTGGAATTGCCGGACACAACAGGTTTCGATCACTTCGGGGGGAGATCGTGAGCAAGACAATCTTTGTCAGGGATATAACCCGCAGCGCGAACGAGGTGAACGACCTGTTCGTTGTCACAAAGAAGGGTACATACACGGCCCGCAATAACTCGCGGTACATGATGATAGGGCTCAAGGATTCCACCGGGTCCATCGAAGGCAGGGTCTGGGAAAATGTCGACGAACTGGAGAGCCTCTTCGAGAAGGGCGACATAGTCTCCGTTCGATCGAAGGCGCGGGTATACCAGGAAAAATTACAGCTTCATATCACCGACATCAGGAAGCTCGACAGTGACCTCGCTTTAAGCGACATCGAGCACTTCTACCCCTGCGGCGGCACACCGAGGGCCGTTCTGGAAAAAGAGTACGATGAGATCGTTTCGGGGATCCGGAACGAACAACTGAAGAAACTTTATGACGCGTTCAATAATGAAAGGCACCTGAAAGATAAATTCCTTGCCTACCCGGCGTCAACCGGCGTTCATCATGTGTATGTGGGCGGGCTGCTCGAGCATTCCCTTGCGTGCGCGAAGATGGGCATGGCCGTCGCTTCGCTGCTCGGCGGCGACCGGGACATCATCATAACCGGATCGATCTTTCACGATATAGGAAAGGTGCAGGAACTGGAGATCACGCGCGGTTTCAGGTTTACAGACCGCGGCCGGCTCCTTGGCCATATCACGCTCGGCGTCATGATCGTGGAGGACCTTATCGGGCGCATTGACGGGTTCCCGCAGGAACTGACCGATATCCTCACGCACATCGTCATCAGCCATCACGGGCTCGAAGAATGGGGCTCCCCCAAAAAGCCGATGTTTCCCGAGGCGCTCATCGTCCACCATCTCGACAACCTCGATTCGAAGGTCATGGGCGTTAAGGAGCACATGCGTGACAATATGGCCGATGATCGCTGGAGCGAATACCACCGCCTGTACGAGGCGAAATTCTTCAAAATAAACTGACGGAAGTGCACGGGACCGGATGGAAATAAGGCGTGTTTTTGTCGATAAGTTAAAGATGAAGAACGGGATGGTCCTTGTCACGGGCCCCGCGTACAAGTATGTCACGGGGATCCTGCGAAAAGGCCCGGGCGACAGGATCGACATCATAGACGGGAAGGGATACCTGTACCGTTCCACCATCCAGGGCATAAAGGGCAGGGAGCTGTACCTGCAGGTCCTCGATGTCGTACATAAACCGCAGGAAAAAAGGTCGCGGGTGATCCTCTGCGTGAGCCCGATCAAAGGGCCGAGGATGGACTGGCTCATCGAAAAGGCAACCGAGCTCGGCGCCGAAAAGATCGTGCCCGTGATATTCAGGAGGACCCTTATAAAGTTCAGCGGCGACGGGGCGGACAAAACGGAAAGGTGGAAGAGGATCAGCATCGAGGCGTCACGCCAGTCCGGACGGTTCACTATTCCCGAGATTGCCGACCCGGTCCCTCTTCGCGGCATAGCCGACGAGATCAAAGACGCCGGCACGCGGATCGTCCTTTACGAAAAGGAAAGGGACACGACCTTGAAGGGTGTGTTCGGTACGAAAACGCAGGAGGTGATATGCGTCGTCATAGGACCTGAGGGCGGCATCGAGGAGACGGAGATCGAATGGCTCAAGGAAAACGGTTTTGCCCCGTGTACGCTCGGGGAGAACATTCTCCGTGCCGAGACGACTCCGCTCGTGGTCCTGTCGGTCATACTCTATGAATCTGCCGGTCCTTGAACGGCTGCCGTTCCCGATGGACCGTGCCGACGCGGCGCAAGAGGGGCAGGAGGCATATGAACGATAAAGGGAAGGCCGGCTGCGGATGCCTCGTCGGTGTGCTCGTTATAATAATGGTCATCGCGGGGCTCGGGTTTCACCCCGTAAGCCTGAAATATGTCACGAAATATTTGCGGTACGAAGATGTGATCGCGACGGCCGATGCGGTCTTCGTCCCGAGATTTCACGAAGACAAAAATAATGAGCTGTACAGTGATGCTTTCAGGGAATATTTTGCCGGGAACGGACGTACCATATACGTCGAAGACGACAGGCTCGCCGGAAAAAAGGAAGGGCCGCGCGTTGTGCGCGGCCCCCGGAAGGCGATACGCGTGG
>CALMFJ010000103.1 GCA_937862865.1 uncultured Pseudomonadota bacterium
TGCGCAGGCGGGACGCTCCAGGGCCGTCACGATCTCCACGAACATGGCCGGCCGCGGCACGGACATCCTCCTCGGCGGCAACCCTGGTTTTCTCGCGCTTGCCATGAACAAAGGCGAAAAGGACACCCCTGAGTACGAAAAAACCCTTGAAAAGGCAAAGGCCATATGTGCGGCGGACAAGGAATTGGTCATCAGCCTTGGCGGGCTCCACATCCTCGGAACGGAACGCCACGAATCGCGGCGCATCGATAACCAGCTTCGCGGCCGTTCGGGACGCCAGGGGGACCCCGGGTCCTCACGGTTCTACGTGTCCCTCGAAGACGAGATCATGCGGCTTTTCGGATCGGAAAAGGTGTCACCCATCCTCGGGAAACTCGGTATGGACGAGGACACCCCGATCGAGCACCCGTTCATCACGAAGGCCATTGAAAACGCGCAGACCCGCGTTGAGGGCCACAATTTCGAGATCCGTAAATATCTCCTCGAGTACGACAATGTCATGAACAAACAACGCGAGACCATATACGGAATGCGCCGCGAGGTGATGAAGAACGGCGATGTCCGTGAGAAAATAACGGAAATGGTCGAAGAGGTCTGCGAGGATATCGTTTTCACATGCGCTCCCGAAAAGGTCTACCCGGAGGAATGGGACATCGAGTCGCTCAAGATGCGTATCTACGAAAACTTCCTCATCCACGTCGATCTCCCCCGTGAACAGATACAGGGCCTGACGCGCGAGGGTCTGTTTGACAGGGTCCTCGAGATAGTCAACTCATTCTATGAAAGGAAACGCCGGGATTTCGGCGAAGATGAAATGCAGGCCGTGGAGCGGTTCATCGTTCTCAATTCGATCGATACCTTCTGGAAGGAACACCTCCTGTCCCTCGATCATCTGAAAGAAGGCATCGGGCTTCGAGGGTACGGGCAAAAAGACCCGCTGCGCGAATACCAGCGGGAAAGCTTCGAGCTCTTTATCGACATGGTCGAGAGGGCAAAATACGATACGGTGAGAAAGGTCTTCGCCGTCCAGCCGGCCAGGGACGAACAGATGGAATACCACGAGCCCGTGATGTTCTTCAACGCTGGCGACGGTGGGCCTTCCGTAGACACCTCGGATAAAAAAGAAAAGAAAATTGGCCGCAACGACCCCTGCCCGTGCGGCAGTGGAAAGAAATATAAAAAATGCTGCGGACGATAACAGAGAGTAGGGTTTCATGTTTCAAGTTTCAGGCAAAAACCTTCATCAAGTGAATTGTCCTTAGCCTGAAACCAGAAACATCATCTGTACGGGGGTAGGCCACATCCCGTCATCCCGGTGCTTGACACCGGGATCCAAGGTTTTTTATGGGTATTTCCAAGCCTGCTGTAACAAAGACAGAACCCTGGATTCCGCCCACCCAGAGGGTGCCCGGCAGGAATGACGGCGAAATCGTAATGGGGACACAGTCTCGAAAGCCGGGACCCGTTGCCTTGTCTTTCTTATTTTTTGTTTCCGGGGTGGAAGATGGCGAAAAAACTTTCTATCAAAGGCATAGAATTTTCGGGAATCGCGTCCGGTATCAAGCCGCAGGGCCCAGACCTCGGGCTCGTCGTGTTCCGTGACGGCGCGAACGTCGTTTCGGCATATACGCGGAACCAGGTGAAAGCAGCCCATATCCTGTATGACAGGAAGATCGAGAAAAGGCCCGTCAGGGCGCTTGTCGTGAACAGCGGCTGCGCCAACGCATGCACCGGCCAGGAAGGCATCGATGACCTCGGCAAGGTCGCCTCTTCGCTCTCGCCGCTCATCCACACAGACCGCAGGGAGATCCTCTTCGCCTCAACGGGTGTTATCGGGAAAAGGCTGCCTGTGGAAACGGTCCTGTCCGCCCTTCCCCGCAGCACCGAAGCCCTCAGCGAGGGCGGGCTCGATGATTTCGCGCGGGCCATCATGACAACCGATACATATCCCAAGGTTGCCCGGCGCACCGTCAAAGGGAAGAGATCGTATACGATCGTCGGGGCTGCCAAGGGATCGGGCATGATTAACCCCCTGTTCGCAACGATGCTGGCCTTTGTGTTCACGGATTTTCCGGTGTCCCCGGCCATTATCAGAAAGCCTTTCAAGGAGGCCGTCAAAGAAAGTTTTGAACGGATAACGGTCGACGGCGAGTGCAGTACCAATGACACGGTGCTCCTTTTTACAGGCCGGAAAGGGGAAGACCCTGACGCACTTGGGGCTTTCGAGAAAGGCCTTCAGGAGGTCCTCAAGGACCTGGCCATGATGGTGGTACGCGATGGCGAGGGGGCGACGCGCGTAGCCCATATCGTGGTGCAGGGCGCCAAGAAGAAGGAATGGGCCGAGAAGATCGCGCGGCGCATAGCGTTATCCCCTTTGACAAAGACCGCCTTTTACGGGTGCGACCCCAACTGGGGCCGGATCATTGCCGCGGCGGGCGACACGGATGTCCCCCTCGACCCGGCAAAGATCGACATCTCAATCCAGGGGAAAACAGTAGCCAGGGGCGGGGCCGAAGTCCCGTTCGACGAAGATAAGATGAAAAAACTGATGGATGCCAAAGAAATATCGGTCGTCGTCGACCTCCACCAGGGCAAGGCATCCTACGACATCTTCACGACCGACCTGACATACGATTATGTCAAGATAAATGCATCGTACAGGACGTAGGCGATGGGCTACAGGTCATGGGGAAACCCTGAATGATCTTGCTCTTCCTATTGCCCATTGCCTATTGCCTGTTTTCTTGTATAATATTCCTGGACCATGAAAAAGATCATCGTCATCCCTGCACGCTATGAATCGACGAGGCTTCCCGGAAAGCCTCTTCTCGAGGTATCGGGGAAGTCCCTGGTACAGCTTGTCTATGAAAGGGCGAGCGAGTCGCGTCTCGCTGACAGTGTGATCGTCGCAACCGATGACCGGCGGATAATGGATGCGGCCCTATCTTTCGGCGCAGAGGCGGTCATGACAAGCCCTTCGTGCAAGAGCGGCACGGACAGGGTGTTTGAAGCCGTGAAAGACACGGATTTCGACCTGATCATCAACGTGCAGGGCGACGAACCATTCATACGGCCGGACATGATCGATCTTCTCTTTTCCGTCATGGAAAATGAATCTCTGGATGTCGCAACGTTGTGCGCGCCCGTAGCGGATGACAATGAATATTCCAACCCCAACACCGTGAAGGTCGTCCTCGACAAGAACGGCTTCGCCCTCTATTTTTCCCGGTCTCCAATACCCTACGTGAGAAATGGCAACACGAGGTCCATGCTCTACAAACACATCGGGGTCTACGGGTTCAAAAGGGAATTCCTGCAACAATTCGTCTCTATGCAAAAAAGCCGGCTCGAGGAAACGGAATCGCTCGAACAGTTGCGTATTCTCGAGAACGGTTACAGGATCAAGGTCCTCACCACACACTATGACGGTTTCGGGATAGATACAAGGGAAGACCTGCAGCGGGCACGGCTCATCCTCGACCGCAAGGTCATGTAGATACTCTCCAACCTAACTGAGATACCCCTTCAAGATTGGTGCCGGAGGCGGGGCTTGAACCCGCATGGCCGCAAGGGCCACCGGATTTTGAGTCCGGCGCGTCTGCCACTTCCACCACTCCGGCGTGCGTTATATTAAAGGATTTCTTACCGTGTTTTGTCAACCCTTTCGTGCCGCGAAAGTAATAATTTACACTCTCCTCACAGCCATAAAAAAAGGGCCCCGAAAGGGGCCCCTTCTTTCCATGAGGAATTTGATCTTAGAAGAAATACCAGGCTGCGAACCTGTAAACGTCGGAGGTGCCAAAACGGTCATCCACCGGGAAAGAGTCTGGTGAAGCTACCGTTGCCCTGTTGTAGCCTGTTGCCAGGTGGGTCCACTGCAGACCGAACCTGATCGCCTGGTTGGCATCCCACAGCAGGTTGGCAGAGTAAGTCTGGTTCATGTTGACACCGTTCGGGTTGACAATGCGCTGCCATTCGCTGGTGTTGTACTTCAGGTAACCGTAAGCAAGGTTCATCCAGAGCTTGTCGGTGAACCAGAAGGACAGCTGGGTGAAGAGGCCCCATCCGGTCGGTGCTGATGCGTCCCCGTTGTTCCTGAAGAAGGAACCTACGCTGGGTCCGTTTGCCGGGAGGTTCATCCAGTTGTTGCCTGCCCAGTTCTGGCCATAGAAGAAGTTACC
>CALMFJ010000104.1 GCA_937862865.1 uncultured Pseudomonadota bacterium
AAGACCGGTTCTTGCGAGAAGCATTCTTGGTATAGTATTTGCAAACTTTGACGACAATAATTAATAACGTCGAGGACTCCGAATACATGATCGTGAACAGGCTGGAAACGGATAAGGTGCGGGAATTAAAGGCGGCTTGCGCGTGCCTCTTTTCGGAGGCGGCGGCGGAAAATGAGAGTTTTCTGGACTCCCTGGACGTCGACATGGTGAAAAGGGCGTACCGGAGGAACGCGCGGGTCCATCATCCTGACATGAACGTGAGCACGGTCGTCAAAGATGTGACATCCGATCGTTTCCTCGCGATACAAAGGTCGTACGAGGTTCTCGTCACCTACCTGGAGGAGCTGAGGCCCGCAACCGGTGTGGCCCTGTCGAGGGGAAAGATCATTGCGGTCGGCGGGGCGAAGGGGGGCATCGGCAAGAGCATTATCGCCGCCAATCTTGGCATCTACCTTGCATCGTTGGGCTTGAAGACGGTCCTCGTCGACCTTGACCTCGGGGGCTCCAACCTTCATCTTTACCTGGGTTACCGGGCATTGTTGCGCAGTTCGATCAACGATTTCCTGAAAAAACGTGTCGGTTCGCTCAGTGATGTCATGGTGCAGACGCCGCACGGGCCGATACTCATCGGCGGCGACAGTTCGGAACTGGGGTCCGCGAACATCGATTTTATGAAAAAGGTCAAGCTCATCAAGGGGATCAATGCCATTGAGGCCGATTGCGTCCTTCTCGATCTCGGCGGCGACACCTCATACAATATCCTCGATTTTTTCCTGCAGGCAGATCACGGGATAGTTGTTACGACCCGCGATTCCGCGGCGTATATCGGGGCATACCATTTTTTGAAAGCCGCCATCTACCGGAAGCTGAACAGGCTGACCGGCATGGAGGCCCGCTCGGGGAAGGACCTCAAGGACGCCGCCCTCGAGAGATATATCCATCAGGCGACGATGTCCGACACCGGGTCGAAGACGATCAATGAACTGGTGGCTGCGGTCCGGAACGACCGCCCCGAATACCTGGCGGCGATCATGAAGGCTGTCTGGGAATTCAACCCGTGCCTGGTCGTCAACAGGGTCCCCCAGGGTGTAAGGCCGGAAGAGGTGGCAGGCAAGATACAGGCTGTCGCAAAGAAATGGCTTGCGCGGGACGTAAGGCTTCTCGGCAGCATCGGACGCCACATCGATGTCGAGCGCAGCGCAGTAGACCTCGTCCCCGCGATAACCCGCAATCCGGCAGGCGCCTTCGCAGGGGAAATAGCCGCCATCGGGAACAAGTTGGTGACGGGGTGAAGAAAATCGTTCCGCGTTCCGCGTTCTGCGTTCCACGTTAAATATCCCGACAGGTCCGATTGAGGAAGGACGACTGTCCTGAGAGGGGCTGACTGTCCTGCATGATCGGAACCAATACACTTTACAAAAAGAAACATCCGCCGCAGGCTTTCGTAGAACGTAGAACGTTCCTCTTGTCTTGACAGACGATCGCCTGCGGCATTAACCTATCTTCTGGAGGTGCCCGTGAGGATAGGCGCGTTTGAACTGGGCGATCCGGTCCCGAAGCTGGACCGGCCTTATGTGTTCGCGACGTTGAGGCCCTGGATAGATGTAAACAATGTCGGGAGCATGGTCCTCGGGGAGATCCGGAAGCAGTACGATGCGGTCGAGCTCGGGAGGATCGGCAGGCCGGACCGGTTTTATGACTTTACGCGGTACAGGCCGGTCATAACCATCGAGGACGGCATCAACGAAATGTCGGTGCCCAACACAACGATCCATTATGCGCGCCGGAAGGACCTCAACGATATCGTCCTCTTCGATCTTCTCGAACCGCATGCGAATGCCCATGTGTACGTCGACTCGGCCTTCAGGGTCCTGAAAACGCTCGAAGCAAGCAGGTACATACTCCTCGGAAGCATGTACGATGTCGTTCCCCACACACGGCCGTTGCTCGTCAGCGGTTACGGGATGGGTGAAGAGGCCCTGCAGGACGTGCGCAGGGCAGGGGCCATGCCGATCACATACCACGGGCCGTCCACATACGCCAACCTCATCACGAAGAAGGCGGCTCAGGCGGGGATGGACGCCGCTGTCTTTATCGTTTCGCTGCCCCAGTACGTGGTCATGGAAGAGGATTACCTCGGGAAAGTGAGGCTTATGGAGGTCATCAATACCCTCTACAATATTCCCGTAGACAAAAAGGAGTTCGAAAAGGCCTTCAGGCAGCGGCAGGCCGTCACGGAACGGTTGAAGGACTCTCCGGAGATTGCGAACGTCATGTCGGAACTCGAAGAGAATTACGACATGCGGGTCAGATCGATGGAAAACCAGGGCATCTTCCAACTGGGCTCGGAGATGGAGGAAATGTTCTGGAAGTCCCTGGGCGGGGAGATAGGGAAGGCGTAAGGCTTCTCCCCCCCTGTCCGTCATTCCGGCGAAAGCCGGAATCCAGGGTTCTTCTTTTAAATCTTCTACAAACTCTGAAACAAAAAAACCTTGGATCCCGGCGTCAAGCGCCGGGATGACGAAGTAGGGGGAGTTTCACTTTTGCCTGAAACTTGAAACGGCCCGCGCTAACGCGGGCCTCTGTTATGCTTGCGTTCCTGCCTCCGGGAAGGTACTATGTAGTTATTGTTTAACGGCAGGGAAAGGGGTTGCGTATGACCGGCAAAAGATTCATTTTTGCATTTCTTATCGTTATGGCCGTAACCCTGGTGTATGGCTGCGGGATCGAGGTGCCTGCGGACAAGGCGGCCTATGTCGGCGAATGGCAGTCGCGGGAAATGTACCTTCTTATCACTCAGGATGGTTCCGTCAAATATTCCCGCCTCCAGCGCGGCGTGACAAAATCCGTGTCCGGACCTATCCGGGCCTTTGAAGGAAATAATTTCGTTGTCGGCGTGCCGATGATCACGACAACATTTGTCGTGTCGGAACCGCCCCATCCTGTCAACAACCAGTGGAAGATGACCGTGGATGGTGTAACCCTGGTCAAGACGGGAAGCTGACGGCCGCCGGCATTATCCCGGTTGTCTTATTTTATTCATCTCGTAGTGTTGACAGCGTATCTTAAGGTTGCATATAATGGCTTACGGGGCTGATGTCTCTGGCTGCCCCGTGCTTTTGTCGAATCCGGCCGTGTTTCGCTTAAAGCAGGCGGCCAGGGCAGTGAGAGTATGGTATGAGCGATCAGGCGGGTGTCATAAAGCCCATCGGGGAGAATGTTGTTCTTATGAAGGACCAGGGCGGACCAGAGGGGACGGGGGCACCGCCGTCCGTCAAGCCGGGCGGCATCGTCGGCTTCTTCGCCGCCATCGGGGTGTTTTCCGTGCGCGCGATCAGCAATTTCGGCGCACTGGCGATCTTCTTCTTCCTGAGTTTCATCAACATATTCCGTTCAAAGCAGATACATGAGATAACAAGCCAGACGTATTATATCGGGGCAAAATCGACATTGATCGTCATGCTCGTTGCGCTGTTTACCGGGATGGTGCTGGGCCTCCAGCTTTTTTATACGCTCGTCAAGTTCGGCTCCGTCGGGGCGCTGGGTTCCGCTATCTCGCTGTCTCTCATACGGGAGCTGGGACCGGTCCTCACGGCGATCATGATAGCGGCCCGTGCGGGTTCGGCTATGGCCGCGGAGATCGGGATCCTGCGCAACTCCGAGCAGATCGATGCCCTCTACGCAATGGGGGTGGACCCGATCCGTTACCTTATCAGCCCGAGGATCGCGGCTTCCATTATCAGCTTCCCCCTGCTCACCGCCTTTTTTGACCTCATCGGCATACTCGGCGGCTATATCACGAGCGTCCTCCTTCTCGGCACGAATGCGGGCACGTATTTTTATCGCGTCCAGTCGGCCATCGACTTCGTCGATATCCGCGGCGGCTTCATCAAGGCCCTGGTCTTCGGCGCGATCGTTTCGTGCATCTGCTGTTTCCAGGGCTATTACTGCCATATGAGGAAGGACGGGTTCGGAGCCAAGTCCGTCGGCCTGGCGACCGTGTCCGCGGTGGTTATTTCGTGTGTGCTGATCCTCGTCTCGGATTACGTCGTCACGTCGTTCTTAATGTAGGATGGATATGGAAACCCCTTTGATAGAGTTCAGAAATGTCACGAAGAGGTTCAATGACAGGACGGTGCTCGACAATATCAACCTGAGCATCTACGAGAACCAGGTCACGACCATCATCGGAAAGAGCGGTACCGGAAAGAGCGTTCTCCTCAAGCATATTATCGGTCTTCTGAAACCGGATGAAGGCTCGATCCTTTTTCAGGGCAAACCGGTCGCCGGGATGAAGAAGTCCGAGTGGGAAGGCCATCGCCGGGGCATAGCCTACCTGTTCCAGAACAACGCCCTTTTTGATTCGATGACCGTTTTCGACAATGTCGCCTTCCCCTTGCGCCAGACAACCAGATTGGGCAAGGAAGAGATCGAGAAGCGCGTCATGAAACGGATCGAGGACCTGGAGCTCGAAGAGGCGGTCGGCAAGTTCCCTTCCGAACTTTCAGGGGGCATGCAGAAGCGCGTGGCGCTTGCGCGGGCCCTCGTTACCGATCCGGAGATAGTTCTCTTTGACGAACCGACCACAGGTCAGGACCCGATTCGCAAGAACATGATCCTGAGCATGATCATGCATTACAGAAAGAAATACGGGTTTACTGCGATCATGATAAGCCACGACATCCCGGACGTATTCTTCATTTCAGACCGGGTGATCATCCTCTGGGAAGGGAGTGTCGGTTTTGAAGGGCCGTACGAAGAGGCATTGCGCCTGAAGGTCCCCATGATCGAGGAATTCCTGAGAAGCCTTGACGGTTTCGAGGACCAGCTGACGGGCCTTCTGTCGCGGGAAGCCTTCAAGATGCACTATTCGGCAATGCTGGGCAGTTCATCCATGGAGAAGACGTCGGCGGCGCTGTTCAGCGTACGGCTTAATATCCTGTACGAAGCCCTCGGGGCCCAGGCGTCCGTAGAGGTCCTCAAGGCCCTCGGGGCATACACGAACAACTATTTCAACAATATCGGGGGATTCTCCGCACGTCACAGCAGGGATGAGATCCTCACCATCTTTCCCCGCAAGGACCTCGAAGAGGCCCAAAAGCTGGTGCAGGATTTTGCGGACGAATTGACAAACGGCGTCATAGACCACATCAGGGATATGGTTTCGGCGCGATCGAAGGCGGGAACGTGTTTCGATATCTACATACGTGCCGGTGTAATGGAGGTCTCTCCGGATGATTCCATAGAAGAGATCATCGAAAAGGGACGTTTACACCAGGAGATCATTTCAAAATACCGCTGTGATTTCGGAGGTAACGAATAATGAAAAAATATTCAATGGAGACAGCGGTCGGCATCTTCATTGTGATAGGCCTTATCTGCGTGGGCTATATGACCGTAAAGCTCGGCAATGTATCGCTGTTCGGCGATACGACGTACCCTCTCAGCGCGAGGTTCACCTCGGTCTCGGGTTTGCGGGTGGGCAGTTCGGTGGAGGTTTACGGGATCCAGGTGGGGACCGTCACGAGCCTCGGCATCGACCACGACAAGCAGATGGGCGTCGTTGGAATGAAGATCAACAAGAACACGATCATCTACGACGATGCGAGCGCGACGATCAAAACGGCCGGGCTTATCGGCGATAAATATGTTAAAGTAGATCCGGGCGGATCGGGGGAGGTACTCAAAGCCGGTTCGTTCATAGCCCAGACATCCGTCCCTGCAGACATCGAAGACCTCATCGGCAGGTATGCTTTTGGGGATGTCAAGAAAGATCCAGGGAAAGATACGAAATGATCCGTCAGGAGGAGGTTGTGTTGAAAAGATTATGCGCCGGTCTTATGGTACTCATTGTAGTGCTTGCCCCGATGTATCTCGTTGCGGGCCCTGCCACCGATTCCGTGAAGGCGAATGTCACCGCGGTCATTGATGTCCTGAAAGACCCCAAGCTGAAAGGCCCTGCGGGAAAGAAGGCCAAGGAACAGAAGATCGAGGTGATCGCTGACAGGATGTTTGATTATGTCGAGCTCTCAAAAAGGACCCTGGGCCTTAACTGGAACAAGTTTACCGTTGATCAGCGCAAGGAATTCGTCGAGCTTTTCAAGGGCATGCTGAGGGACACCTATATTGACAGGATCACGGCGTACAGCAACGAGCAGGTGAATTTTACCAAAGAGCTCCCCCTTACGGAAAACTCTGTCGAAGTCCAGACCGTCGTTATTTCAAGCTCGGCACGGACTCCGATCAATTACAGGGCAATGAAGAAAGGCAATGAGTGGAAGGTCTACGATGTCGTGATCGAAGGGGTCAGCCTTGTCAGTAATTATCGGACGCAGTTCAGGGACATCCTGGGGAATAATCCGCCGCAAACGCTGATCGATACATTGCGGAAGAAAAAAGCGGGCAGTAAATGAGGAATCTTTTCAACGGTGCAAAGGCCCCGGCGGACTTGTTCGTGATCAGGCCTGCAACGGTGCTGTTTTTCATACTTTTTCTCGGTTGGTGCGGTCCGCTCCTGGGGCAGGAGGTTGGGGCCGTATCGGTACGTACCCTCAAGGCGGCCGAGGATCAATCGCCCTTCGTAATGGCCGGCTTTACCGAAAAGGACGTTCCCGCCCGGTATGCCGCAGGAAAGCCCGTCGCTGAGAACACCGGCGCGGTACCGGAAAAACCGGACGTCAAGGCCGCTCCCGGTGGGGCTTCCGATGATGAATACGGGGATGTTACCCCGGAGGAACTGGGGATTGGGCCGAAGGCCGGGAAGACATCGGATGAATACGGGGATGTCGTGTCGGATACCGGTGAGGGCCTTGAAGCAAAAGAAACGTACGATCCGATCAGGCCTTTTAACACGGCCATGTACCATTTTAATGATAAGGTCTATTACTGGGCGTGGAAACCTGTTTCGACAGGCTACAAGTATGTCGTGCCTCATGAGGTCAGGGGCATCATCCTAAACTTTTACGAGAACCTCAAGGCACCCATGCGGATCATAAACAACCTCCTGCAGGGCGATATGGAACATGCGGGGACCGAGTTCGCCAGTCTCCTCATCAATTTGACGTTAGGGGTTGGAGGTTTAAAGAATTGCGCACAGGATTGCTTCGGCATCCAGCGCGATTACGCGGATTTCGGACAGACACTCGGAAAATGGGGGTTCGGGTACGGTTTTTACGTCGTCCTGCCGTTTTTGGGCCCGTCAGATGTCCGTGACGGGATAGGCCTTTTGTTTGACTGGCCGCTGAGACCGACGTCATATCTGGGCGACGAATTCTTCAACGAGTATAACGTAGGGCTCTATATCCACGAAAAGATCAACTATACATCTTTCCATCTGGGCGAGTACGAGGCCCTCCAGAACGCCTCTGCCGACCCGTATGTGGCAATGCGCGAGATCTATCTTCAATACCGGGATAACCTTATCCGTAAGCGTTAGGTTGTGCTATGTCTCTTTTGTTTGCCCAGTACTGGGATGTCATCGAGGAAAAAGAGGACGAGTACGCCGGATATTTCAACGACACGTATCTTCCGGCAATAGCGGCCCTTGGCTTTGTCCCGGTAGGCGGGTATTATGTCGAGATCGGTTTCGGGCCCCGCACCATCGTTGTCTTTTCTTCGGAGAGCCTCGACGAGATCTCCCGCATTATCACGGGCGGAGATTTCAGGGGCCTTACGCTGGGGCTCAAGAAATTCGTGGCGAACCTCAACAATCTCGTCCTGGAGCCCCAGGGCACGGTCAAGACCGGGAAATACGGGGTCCAGAGAAGCGTCTGGAAATTCAACCAGTACTACAACCTGAAGCCCGAAGTCAAAGAAGAATACGAGCGTTTTTTCGTCGACGAGTATATCCCGAAGATGGAGAAGATAAGCTTTGTCAAGGTTACCAATTGCTGGAACGTTATACTCGGCGGATTCAGCGACATCGTTCTCGAATTTACGTTCCGGGAGCCGGAAGATATCGGCCGGCTTGTCAGGAACGAAGATTATCTGCTCTATACCGGAAGACTGAAACGCGAGTACGTGACGAATTATACGAACCGCGTCTTCAGAAGCACACAGTGGTTCCGGGAGCCGAAGTGGTTCCGGCTTTAAGGGCCGCCTCACCCTGTTTCTTTCAATTATTGAAAATGTTTTAAAGATTTAAAAGTTTTTGAAGCTGCCGCATCCTGAGGCTGTGTTCTTCCTGTCGCGTAACTATCTTATATTATTATAGATAAGTTTTTTCGAACGTCTGGCATGCCGTTTGCGTTACTCATATGCCATGGGTAATTCAAAACTTTTTCGCAAGGGGTTGGAGATGAAAGATCCGAAGGAAGGAAGAATATTTAATGCGGCAGCGGAACTTCTCGACCGGAACGTGGCGCTTCGCGGTGACAAGGTCGCCATATTCTGCGGCGACGAAAGGGTAACCTACAAGGACCTCGAGAAGAACGTCAACAAATTTACCAATGTCCTGAAAGCCCTCGGCGTGAAGCCCGCCGAGCGGGTCATGATCGTTCTTCCCGACACCCCGGCATTCATGTACGCATTTCTCGGGAGCATCAAGTTCGGCGCATGGCCGGTAGCGGTCAACACCATGCTCCAGGAAAATGACTACGAATACATGCTGGATAACAGCGATGCCCGCGTCCTCGTGACGGTCCATGACAGCAAGGCCGCCCGGGCGAAGTCGACGCAGTTCTGCTACAAGCTTCTTGCAGACCACGGGTTGGATTCGCTCATGGAGTCCGCTTCCGACGAGGCGGAAACATATCCGTCACAGAAAGAAGATATCGCGTTCTGGCTTTACAGCTCGGGCAGCACCGGCAGGCCGAAAGGAGTGCCCCACAGGCATATCGACATGATCCATTCCGCCGACAACTACGGCAAGAAGGTCCTCGGCATCACAGAAAGCGATGTCTGTTATTCGGTGAGCAAGCTTTTCTTTGCATATGGCCTGGGCAACGGTCTCCACATCCCATTCAGACACGGCGCATCCGTAGTGCTGCTGTCGAGCCCTCCCAGTCCCGAAAGTGTGATGGAGACCGTTGCCGCTTTTAAGCCGACCATCTTCTTCGGCGTTCCGACCCAGTACAATTCGGTCCTGAAAAGAGTGGACGGCGAGGGCGCACGAGCATTCAGTTCCGTTCGCGTGTGCGCATCGGCGGGCGAGGCCCTTCCGCCAGAGATCTTCAACAAGTGGAAGGAACAGACCGGCCTCGAGATCTTGGACGGCATAGGGTCGACCGAAGCCCTCCACATCTTCATTTCGAACACACCGGGCGATGTCAAACCGGGGGCGTCGGGCCGTATAGTCCCCGGCTACGAGGCGAAGATCATCGACGACGAAGGCAAAGAAGTAAAAGCGGGAGAGGGCGGACAGCTGATCATCCGCGGTGAGAGCGTCACGAGAGGATACTGGCAGAAGCCCGAGACCAACGCGGAGAAATTTACCGACGACGGCTGGTTCAAGACGGGCGACATGTACACCGAGGAGAACGGGTACTTCACATACCAGGGCCGTGGCGACGACATGCTGAAGGTCGGCGGCATCTGGGTGTCCCCCGTCGAGATCGAAAACGTCCTGATCCAGCACCAGGCCGTCAACGAGGCGGCAGTGGTGGGCCATGATGTCGAAGGGCTTTCCAAGGCCTTCGGTTACGTGTCACTCAACGAAGGCTTTGTGGACCGTTCGGGCAGCGACGAACTGACGAGCGAGATCCTGAAATTCGTCAGCGACAGGCTGCCGAAATATAAATGGCTGCGCGACGTCTACTTCGTCGAAGAACTTCCGAAAACCGCGACAGGCAAGATCCAGCGTTTCCGGTTAAGGAAATAGGAAAGAGAGAAAGGTCACTATACGGAGGCATCCATGGATATCAACAGGCACGAAAACATAGAACGGGAAGACCCGGCAGCTATTGAACTTATGCAGTACACGAAGGAGAAGCTGCCGCGGTATGAATGGCTCTTCAACCGGTCTGCCGTGAAAGGTAAACCGGGCTCGACTCGCGGGGAAGGATAAAAGGAAATGATGGTATGCGGCGCTGCTCCGGGGGTATTATGAACGAATTTGTTATCAAACGCAGTTTCAAGGGCCCCGTGGCTACAGGGACCGCAGCTTTCGCTATCTGTCTTTGACAAGTGGCCGCTCGTGCTCAGGGTCGCTGTGACCGTGGCAAAACCTGTCTTTGCAGTTCAGAACGATGCCCGGGAAGGAAAAAGTGCCGCACGTTTTTCAATTCTTAGTGAAGTATCTTTCGTTTCTTCAGGAGCTTTTGAGCATTTTTGTCGCCGAGCTGCGCGGCCATGCGGTAATCGGCGATAGCGGGCATCGTCATTTTAAGCCCGTCCCGTGACAGCCCGCGATGGTAATATGCCTCGGCGAGGTCGGGGCTCAATTCGATAGCCTGGTCATGGTCTTCGATCGCCTTGCCGTACTCACCGAGGCTATGCCACGCCTTGCCCCGGCTGACGTATGTCTCGGCGTACTCGGGGTGCAGATCGATGAAGACGGTGTAATCCTCTATCGCCTCCTCGTTCATCCCGATCGCCGCATACGCGTCGCCCCTGATGACGCGGACCCACAGAAAGGTGGGTTTCAGTGCGAGGAGGGTCGAGTAATCATCTATTGCCTCATCGTATCTCTTGAGCAGGATAAGCGCCGCCCCCCGCCTCCCGTAAAGGATGGGGTTGTGCGGCATCAGGGTGATGGCACTGTCGTAATCGGCGACCTCGAGCTCATATTCGCCCAGTGTGCCATACACGTGTGCCCTGCTTATGTACGTTTCTGCCCGCGTCGGATCGAGCTCGATGGCCTTCGTGTAGTTCTCTGCCGCGCGCTGCGCCTGGCCCATATCGCGCAGGAGGTCCCCGAGGTCGAGGAAGGCGTCCAGGAACTCACAGTCAAGCTCCGTTGACCGGGTGTAATTTTTGAGCGCCAGTTCGTTGTTCCCGATATCACGGCAGGCCGCGCCCTTGCGGTGATATGCCCGTGCAAACTCGGGATTGCGAAAAGGCGCCATAATGTAATGTACAGGGAAAGGAAAATTAAAACAAGCGTGTTCGACGTTTGATCGCCAGCCGGCCCGATGCCTGACGGAGCAGAATTATTTCGTTTTTCCCTGAAACGTGGAACCTGAAGTTTGAAACTCTTTTTGCAGTATCCTGCCGCTCGCGATGTCGTATACCCAGATGTCGAGGACATGTATGTGCAGATAATGATAGCGGCCAAGATATGTGCCCGACGCGCCGCCAACCGGGTTCCTGTTGACCTCTTCATATGAAGCGTACGGCGACTGGAGCCTGCCGATGAGAAGGAACATAACGCCGCTCTCCGTTTTCCGGTCCTCTTCCGGCGCCATGGCCACTGTCGTTGTGATCGTGTCCCGGGTCTCAACAGGGACGCCGGCCCTGTCGACGGGCACGATGGCATATTGGCTGAACTTCTTCTCTTCGATGACCCTTTTAGAGCCGTCCTTGCCCGTGACGACGGACGAATTGTCGAGCTGCGGCTGGTACCGGACCATGAACGCCTTCTTCGGGCCGTCGAGGCCCTTTTCGAAGATGGGGACGAGGCTGGTCGCGAAGATGCGGAGCCCGACGGGGGTGTGCAGGCGCTGTTCGATGTCGATGGCGCGGCGAGCCTGCACGCCTTGGCGGTACTGGGTGGCCAGCAGGTCCGCGATCTCCGGGGGG
>CALMFJ010000105.1 GCA_937862865.1 uncultured Pseudomonadota bacterium
TTTTCGAAGACAGCGAACACCGATGAACCGCTTCCGCTCATCAGCGAACCGAGGGCTTTGGTACCTTTCAGCGCGTCCTTGATGCTCGCAATCTGCGGACACATTCTTATGGCAACCTCTTCAAGATCATTTTCAAGAATGCCCGCGATTTCGCCAGGATTGCTGAAATTCCCCATCAATTTAATATCATTGGGCACCTTTGTCAACACGATTCTCAGGCCCTCATAGACCGCCTTTGTCGATATGCTGACATTAGGATAAACAATGACATACCACAGGGGTGCCAATGTCACCGGGCTGACGATATCGCCTATTCCCTCCATGACGCACGGCCCTCCTCCGAGGAACAGGGGGACATCGGCCCCGATGCGGCCTCCAATGGCATTCAGTTCCTCACGCGTGATATGGAGGTCCCAGCGCCTGCACAATTCCTTCAGTACAGCGGCGGCATTCGAACTCGGCCCGCCGAGGCCGCTCCCGATGGGGATCCTCTTCTCGATGAATATGCTGACGCCGCGCGTTACACCGGCCGCCTCCTTCAGCATCCGGACGGCACGAAAGACGGTGTTGCCTTCCCCCCGCGGAAGGACACCTCTGTCATCACCGAGGACGATCCCGTCCCCTTCAATGTCCTCTATATATATCGTGTCCGACAGAGAGATAATATCGACGAGGCTTTGCAGGTTATGATACCCGTCCGGCCGCCGGGACAGGACCTTCAGATAGAGATTGACCTTCGCGTAAGATGTGACCCATGTCTTCATGGACCTTAGAGTATTCCTTCTATCTGAAACTTGTCGATCGCAAAGTTCGGGTTGGCGACGAGGTTGATCTTCGTTCCGTATGTCGCTTCGATCTGCTCGAGCGATGTCCTTTCCTCTTCATAGAGCAGGTTGGCGACGTCCGACGAGAGATAGATGTTGAAGATCCTTCCCTCGCCCTTCCTGCATGAGCTTCTGAGCTCCCTGAGCACCTCGTAGCATACGGTATGCCGGGATTTTACATAACCGGAACCTTCGCAGTTCGGGCAGATCTCGGTGAGCTGGTTCACAACGTTATGGCGGGTCCGTTTCCGGGTGAGCTGGACCAGCCCCAGCTCGCTGATAGGATATGCGAATGTCTTTATCCTGTCCTTCTTCAGAATGTCCATGAGCGACTGGAACACGGTTTCGCGGGATTCCTTGCGCTCCATATCGATAAAATCGACAATAATGATCCCCCCGATATTGCGCAGGCGTATCTGGTACGCGATCTCTTTCACCGCCTCGAGGTTCGTCCTCAAGATGGTGTCTTCGAGGTCCTTCTTTCCCAGGTACCTCCCTGTGTTGACATCGATGACCGTAAGGGCCTCCGTGTAATCCAGAACGATATAGCCGCCCGACTTGAGCCATATCTTTCGCTGCAGGAGCTTGGCGACCTCCATCTCGATGCCGTATACCTCGAAGATGGGGTCCTTCTCGTCAAAATAGGTGACCTCGCACCCTTCCTCCGGCAGGTACTCTTTCAGGAACTGCTCCAGCCTTCTGTAGATAAACTCGTCGTCAACGATGACCTTCTTCAGGTTGTGCGAATGGAGGTCCCGGATGACCCGGAAGATGATCCCCAGCTCCTGGTGCAATATGGCCGGGGCCCGCGACCCCTTCGCCTTTTCCTGTATGCTTTCCCATATGCGCCGCAAAAAACTGAGGTCGGTTGCGAGCTCGTCCGCGCTTTTCCCCTCCGATGCCGTCCTGCCGATAAGCCCGTACCCTTTTGGGCATATCTCCTTCATCACCGCGGCAAGCCGTTTTCTCTCCTCTTCATCCTCGATCTTGCGGGAAACGCCGATATGGTCCGTACCCGGCATGAGGACAAGGAGCCTTCCGGGCAATGTGATCTTTGACGTGACCCGCGTTCCCTTCTGACCGATCGGTTCCCGGGATACCTGAACGATGAGCTCCTGTCCATCCTCGAGAACGCCTTCGATGCGCTCGCCGGCCTCGAAGTGAAAATCCGCATTGTCGAACTCCTCATACATCATACCGTCGAGAATGATGTCCCCGACATACAGGAAGGCGGATTTCTCAAGCCCTATATCGATGAACGCGGCGTCCATCCCGGGGACGATCCGTACGACCTTCCCCTTGTAAATACTGCCTACCATGCTCCGGTCATTCTTCTTCTCGATGAAAAACTCGACCAGGGTGCCGTTCTCGAGGAACGCGATCCTCGTTTCGCTGTACGTAACATTTATAACAAGTTCAGATGCCATAGTTTTGTCTCGATCCTATTTTGATGATCCGGGAAAACATCCCCTGATTCCAGATTTGCTTAACGCCCTTGCCCTGCCACGTGTAAAAATACCTGCCCCCCGTTTCCCTCCAGAGGGTAAGATCGCCTTCCCGGGGATGGGCAGATATGAGAAGGAACAGGTAATCTTTTACCACATCTTTCAAAGAACCTTCAATAAATTCGTATATTTTTATACCGGACGGCAACCTTTCATTGATGCTTTTTATCGTCGATCCGTCGAC
>CALMFJ010000106.1 GCA_937862865.1 uncultured Pseudomonadota bacterium
GCCGGCGTCTTTCTCTTTTACAAGCCTTCTCGCGAAGCTCGCTGCGGCAGCGGTTTCACCGTGCATGACGTAGATCTCAGTCGTTGCGGTGCCGAGGGTGAAGCAGTTGTTATTGTTTGCCTGCGGCCCTGCCATGATGTAGTGGGCCGCGGCGGAGCCTTTCCTCAGGACGATGGTCATCATCGGGAGGTCGCTCTGCTCGATCGAGTAAATGAGTGACTGGCCGAGGCCGAGGAGCTCTGCTTTCTCGGCGATGTCGCCGACGTCGATACCCGACGTATCCTGGATCCAGATCATCGGGACCCTGTCTCTGCCGCAGAGGGTCACGAATTCGTTAACCTTGATAAGGCCTTCACGGTAGAATTTGCCGCCGATGCCGGGGTACGGTGCATAGCCCGGATAACCCTTCGGAAGCATACCCTGCCTGTTGCCGACGATGCCGATCAGGAAACCGTCAACCTTGACAAGGCCGGTGTAGAGCTCAGGCCCGATCTCCGGACGGAATTCCATGTGCTCGCTGTTGTCGACGAGGCGCGCCATAACGCCTTCCATATCGTAAACCATCTTCTGGTTGAAGGAAACGACGCTGTAGAGGTCTTCTGCGGGGTATTTCGGCTCTGCCGGTTTTGCAACCCTGAAGAAGCTCGGATCGTAGTACGGAAGCTTGCCTACCCAGCTCTTCAATGAATCGAGGAGGCTCTCTTCCGTCGGGTGGACTTCGCGGAAGAAACCGGTCACATCGTGGTGGATCTCAACGCGTCCCGGGGGAACTGCCTTGAATTTCTTGGTGGCCTCTATGATCGCGTCGGCCATCTGTTCGTCAAAAAAGCCCTTCGGTGCCATACCGCTGACGATGCCGGCGCCGCCGACTGCGATGTTCGCGTCTTTGTGGGCCATAAGAAGGGTCGGGGAGATGCCCTGGTAGCCGCCGCCTGCAGGGTTCGTTCCGTATATGGCTGCGAGGACGGGGATGCCCAGTTTGTTCAGTTCGGCATGACGGAAGAATGTCGTACCGCTGCCGTGCCTGTTTGCGTACATTGTTTCCTGCTCGGGAAGCTTGACGCCGGAGCAGTTGACGAGCCATACGAGCGGGCAATGGAGCCTTCTGGCAATGTCGGTTACCCTGAGGATGTTGAGCGGCTGACCTGCGATCCATGCGCCTGCCATGACCTTGTTGTCAAAGCCGATGATCACGCACCACTTGCCGTTTATCCTTCCGAGACCGTCGACAACACCTGTCGTCCCTGATTCTTCATTCATGGGATCAAACAGCAGGTGAAGAGGTGCCCAGGTCCCCGGGTCAACAATGTACTCCAGTCTCTGGTGAACAGTCCACTCACCGCGTTTATTCAGGGTCTCCGCGGCCAGGCCGGCGTTTCTCGCCTTCAGGACGCGCTCTTCAATGTCTTTCTCTACGGCTCTGATCTCTTCAGCATTCTTCGCATTTACCTTAACCGGCTTATTCCATTCCTGCATCTTTTCAAAATACGGTCTCATTTATTACCTCCGAGGGCTTGTAGGAATTTGTAACTGTTTTCACAATTTTAATTTTTTTTTCGGTAATTTGTCAACATAAAAGGCTTTTACGTGGCACCACGGTCGAAACTTTTTTACCGGAATGCCTCAAAAATATTTTTTGAAAGCGATCCTGACTATCACATAGACAACAATGATGATTCCCATTACGGCAAGGTATTTCATCATGGCGGCACCCTCTCGCTATGGCCCGGAATTGCCCGAGTATCACGAAAACCGGGTTTGATGCATCAATGCTTGAAAAGGCGTTGGCCCGCGAAGACCATGCTTACGTTCTGCTCGTTGCAGGCCTCAATGACCTCGTAATCACGCTCGGAACCCCCCGGCTGGATCACGCCGCGCGCCCCCTCCCCGATCGCTGCGTCAACACCGTCCCTGAAGGGAAAGAACCCGTCTGAAACGATAACGGAGCCCTCAAGGCCGGCATGGGCGTCCCGCGTACGTGCGTCGACCTCCATCAAGTCCTTCATGTCTCTCGAGCCGCGCGAAGCCTCCAGCTTGAAGACGGCATAGGGGACCCCGTATTTTTTGAACACTTCCGTATCCGCAAACTTCTTGTACGCCTTGAAGATCGCGATCTCGACAACACCGACCCGGTCCTGTTCGCCGGTACCGATCGCAACCGTTGCTTCATCTTTCACAAAAAGCGCCGAGTTTGAGCTTACCCCGGATTCGACATACCACCCGAAGAGCATGTCACGGTACTCCTCTTCGGTGGGCAGGCGTTTGATTTTGTACGTCTCGCCTTTATAGACCGCCTCGGCGGGTTTCAGGTCGTCCTTCCCTTTTATCCGGAACGGCTGTGATTCCTGGAGAACGAGCCCTCCGTCCATGAGGGATTTTATGTCAATGATGCGCCTCGTCTTGAACTTGCCCAGCTCCTCTATCGCGCGGACCTGCATGATACGGAGGTTCTTCCATTTCTTGAGGACATCCAGCGCGCCGCCCTCGAAATCGGGGGCACACACGACCTCGAAATAATAAGGGACCATGGCCTTCGCTGTCTCCACATCGAGCGTCTTGGAAAAAACGACCGCCCCGCCGAATGCCGCTATCCGGTCGCACCAGAATGCCTTTTCAAACGCCTCAGCCGGGGTCGACCCGTAGGCTGCCCCGCTCGGGTTGTTGTGCTTCATTATGGCACATGCCGGCTTCTGATCCAGAAATCTCAGGATATTCAAGGCATTGTCCACATCCGTCAGATTGATCTTTCCCGGATGCTTTCCAACCTGAAGCATGTCCTGCTCTGTTACTTTGCTCACAAGCCCGGTTTCAACATTGAAAAAACGGGCGTCACCCAGGGCGATATTGCCATTTATCAGTTCGTACATCGCGGACGGCTGGTCGGGATTCTCCCCGTAGCGCAGCCCTCTCTCTACGTCACAGTTCTCGTCGGCATCGAATATGTTCCACACCTTTTTCCTGTAGATGAGCACCTGTCCGCCAAGATCGATCTTGATCGTGTCGGGAAAATTGTCTTTTACGATCTTCTTGTACATCCCCTTAATATCTTCCACGATGGCTCCTCCGGAGCAGGCAATGGGCTATGGGCAATAGGCAATGGGTAAACCCATCATCCATCGCCCCCCGACATTCAACCTGCCCAACTCGTTATATTTATCAGATTCAAGCTACGGACAATCCCCACCCGTCCGCGCCATTTATTTCCTCCCATCGCCTATTGCCTATAGCCTCTCGCCTATCTTCTTCACTACCGTTTCCACATCCAGCCCCTGGCTTGCCAGCACTTCGTCCGTTTCGCCTGAGGCGCCG
>CALMFJ010000107.1 GCA_937862865.1 uncultured Pseudomonadota bacterium
ACGGCCACTGGATGACAGCGAAGGATGTTCTAAGGATTCAAGCATTTAAGTACCCGGACAAGATTGGCGCAAAGGATTTGTACAAGGCATTTACGTTCAAGCAGTGGAATGACAGGACCTGCCGGCTTGCGAATGCCCTCGCCGATTTGGGCCTCAAAAAAGGCGACCGCTTTGCGGTCCTCGCCTACAACTGCGTTGAATGGATGGATTTCTACGGCGCAGCGGCAAAGGGCGGCTTCCTCTGCGTGCCGCTCATGTTCCGGCTCGCACCGGTTGAGATGGAATACATCATCAATCACTGCGAAGCAAAGGCTTTTATCGTGCAGAGCGGTGCTGACCCGGCAGACGGGAAGGACTTTCCCTGGATCGAACAGGTCAACGGGATGAAGAAAAACCTGAAGACCGTCGAGCATTACATTAACTTTGCCGTTGACAGCCCGAGCTACGACGGCTACATCAATTACGAGCAGATGCTTGCAAAGGCAAGCCCGGCCGAACCGGACGTCGAGGTCACCCCGGATGACATCTGGGTCATTATGTACACCGGCGGAACGACCGGCCTTCCCAAGGGCGTCATGAAGAGCCATGCAAACCTCTTCTCCCAGTATTTCATCATGATCTACGATCATGAGTTCAATTTTGACGATACGATCCTTTTGGTCATGCCCTGCTGCCACGTCAACTCACTCTTCTATTCATTCGTCGTAACGTGGGTCGGCGGCACGGTCATGTGCTACAACATGGTATCATTCAACCCGGAGAACCTCATCAAGACATTCTCGGACCACGGGGTCACATTCACCTCCCTCGTCCCGACGCACTACATCATGATGCTGGCACTCCCGGACGACGTAAAGGCGAAATACAACCTGAACGCCATCAAGAAGCTCCTGTGCTCCTCGGCACCGGCGCGTCGCGACACGAAACAGGGCATCCTTGCAATGTTCCCGAACTCACGGCTTTTCGAGGCGTACGGGTCAACGGAAGCAGGGTGCGTTACTATTCTGAAACCGGAAGAACAGATGAAGAAGCTCGGCTCCATCGGCCGCGAGGCTATCGGGACCGATATTCTTCAGATTTACGACGAAGACGGGAAGCTCATCACAGAGCCGAACCAGATCGGCGAGATTTACTCCCGCAGTCCGATGATCTTCGAAGAATACTGGAAAGACCCCGAGAAGACGAAAAACGCAATGAAGGGCCAGTATTTCAGCGCCGGCGACATGGGCTACCGTGACGAGGAAGGCTATTACTACCTGGTCGACAGAAAGGCCAATATGATCATCTCCGGCGGCGAGAACGTCTTCCCGTCAGAAGTTGAGAACTGTGTAGGGTCACACGAATTCGTGAAAGATGTAGCGGTTATCGGCGTACCTCACGAAAAATGGGGCGAACAGGTAACGGCGGTCGTTGTCCTCCACGAAGGGAAACAGTTGACCCCGAAGGAAATCACCGAACACTGCAAAGGCAAGATCGCTGGTTTCAAGGTGCCGAAAAATATTTATATAATCCCCGACGAAGAAATGCCGAGATCAGGCGCGGGCAAGATCCTCCACAGGATCCTCCGCGAGCGTTACGGCAAATGGGGTGACAACCAGTAAAACGCACAATTGAGGCGGGGAATAACATCCCCGCCTTTTCATTCTTTTCATTATGGGATGGCCTGCGGGATTTCATTGACTTTGAAAGTCCCGTAAGGTAAAAGTAAAGACTGGTTTTTGAATTAAGGGGTTACGTGAGAAGCGGCAGAAGCTTAACTTCAATTGCTGTTCCTATCTCTGGCGGCGTAATTACCGGTTTACTGTCGGGCATCATATCAATACTGCATAGTTCAGGCATTGCCTGGTCTAATAAGAACCACCCCGTTCACAACAGAGTGGGCGACATAACGGGATTTCCATCAATCACACTAAGGAGGGTTTGTTTATGAAGAACGGTCATTGGATGACGGCTAAAGACGTGTTGAGAGTGAATGCGTTTAAATGGCCTGACAAGGTTGGTATTAAAGATCTCTACAAGCAGTGGACTTTCAAGCAGTGGAATGACAGGGCCTGCCGGCTGGCGAACGCCCTTGCCGATCTCGGGATGAAAAAAGGCGACCGCTTTGCGGTCCTCGCCTACAACTGCGTTGAGTGGCTGGAGTTCTACGCGGCCGCAGCAAAGGGCGGGTTCCTCTGCGTACCTCTTATGTTCAGGCTTGCGCCGGTCGAAATGGAATACATCATCAACCATTGCGAAGCCAAGGTTTTCATCGTTCAGAGCGGCATTGACAAGGCTGACGGCAAGGAATTCCCCTGGATCAACCAGGTCAACGGAATGAAGAAGAACCTCCCGACAGTTCAGCACTATGTCAACTTTGCCGTTGACAGCCCGAGCTACGACGGCTACATCAACTACGAGCAGATGCTGGCAAAGGCGAGCCCGGCGGAACCTGCAACGGTGGTCGAAGCGGACGACATCTGGGTCATCATGTACACCGGCGGAACGACCGGCCTGCCCAAGGGCGTTATGAAGAGCCACGCAAACCTCTTCTCCCAGTATTTCATCATGATCTACGACCACAGCTTCAATTTTGACGACTGCAACCTGCTCGTCATGCCGTGCTGCCACGTCAACTCCCTGTTCTACTCATTCGTCGTGACATGGGTCGGCGGCACCGTCATGGCTTATAACATGGTTTCGTTCAACCCCGAAGACCTTATCAAGACCTTCGCGGATTTCGGCGTCACCTTCACCTCTCTTGTCCCGACGCACTACATCATGATGCTGGCACTGCCGGACGAAGTGAAGGCCAAATACAATCTGAACGCCATCAAGAAGCTCCTGTGCTCCTCGGCGCCGGCACGCCGCGACACGAAACAGGGCGTCCTCAAGATGTTCCCGAACTCATCTCTGTACGAAGCATACGGTTCAACGGAAGCAGGCATCGTTACGATCCTGAAGCCGCACGAACAGATGACGAAGCTCGGCTCGATCGGCCGCGAGGTTATCGGCACCGACATCATTCAGCTGTACGATGAAGACGGCAGCCTGATCGACAAGCCGAACGTAGTCGGCGAGCTCTACTCACGCAGCCCGCAGATCTTCGAGCAGTACTGGAAAGACCCGGAAAAGACGAAAGCCGCAATGAAGGGCGAGTACTTCAGCGCCGGCGACATGGCCATGAGGGATGAGGACGGCTACTACACGCTGGTTGACAGAAAAGCCAATATGATCATCTCCGGCGGCGAGAATGTCTTCCCGTCAGAAGTCGAGAACTGCGTGGGCGGCCACCCTGACGTCAAGGACGTTGCCGTCATCGGCGTACCTCACGAAAAATGGGGCGAGCAGGTAACAGCGATCATCGTTCTCCATGAAGGCAAGACGATGGACGCCAAGGCCGTCGGCGAATGGTGCAAGGGCAAGATTGCGGGTTTCAAGGTCCCGAAGAACATCCACTTCATCAAGGACGAAGAAATGCCGCGTTCGGGCGCAGGCAAGATCCTCCACAGGATCCTCCGCGAGCGCTTCGGCAAATGGGCTGATCATCAGTAAAACAAATTGCATAAAAAATAGGGGACCTTCGGGTCCCCCTTTTTTATGCCGGGGCAATGGGCAATGGGCAATAGGCAATAGGGAGAATTCTGCTCTCGCCTGCAGCCCCGCGCCCCTTGCCTATCATGTGGCTTCTTCATTTCTTCTGTGCTATGCTTATGCGATGATTGCTGATTATTCGTTGTACCTGAAAGTCGGGGACCGTGTGTACCATAAGAGATATACGCGGTGGGGGATGGGCGTTGTTGTCGAGGAGCGCAGGTCGGAGCTTCCCGGCGGGTTCTGCTATGTCCGTATAGATTTTCAGGACGGGAAGGTCCGGGTTTTCGATAACAATTATAAAAGCGTCAACTGCTGTTACTACGCGGGGATCGAGAAGATAGAGGAACGCTATAGAAAGATCGAAGAAGCACCGCAGCCCGGAATGAGGGCAAAGAAGATGCTTCCCCGGTGAGGGAAGGGGATTTGTAATGTTGGTCAGGCGGGAGGACAGGTGGACAACGAATTGACAAAATTTGTCCGCGGCGGCGGGTGAGCGTCGAAGATAGGTCCGGGCGACCTTGCGAACATCCTGTGCGGGATAGACATACCTGCGGACGAACATGTTCTGGTCGGCATCGAAGGTTTTGAGGATGCCGGTGTTTACAGAATAACGGACGATATCGCCATTGTCCAGACGGTCGATTTTTTTACACCGGTCGTTGACGACCCCTATTGGTTTGGCCAGATAGCCGCGGCCAACGCGCTGAGCGATATTTATGCGATGGGAGCGGCACCGAAGACGGCACTCAATCTCGTATGCTTCTCGCCCCAGAAATTCGATATATCCATCCTGAAAGAGATCATCAGGGGCGGGGCCGACAAGATACGGGAGGCCGGGGTCAGCCTTCTTGGCGGACACAGCGTGGATGACGAGGAGATCAAATATGGGTTATCGATCACGGGCGTCGTTCATCCCGATAAGGTTATCTTGAATGAGGGGGCCAAACCGTCCGATATCCTGATCCTGACAAAACCGCTGGGAACGGGGGTCATGAACACGGCGATAAAAGGCAATCTTCTCGACCGCGACAGGACGCTTAACCTCGCGAAAGTTATGGCGGCGCTCAACAAGGGTGCGGCGGAAGCGATGCGCTCCGTCGATGTTCACGCATGCACCGATGTCACGGGTTTCGGCCTCGCCGGGCATTTGAAGGAGATGGTCCGTGATTCGGTTGGGGTCGAGTTGCGTGCAGATGCATTGCCGTACTTCGAAGAAGCCGTCGGTTTTGCGGCGTCGGGGTTTGTCCCCGCCGGGCTTTACAGGAACAGGGATTTCTATAAAGAGCACCTTATAACGTCCCGCTCCGATTTCTTCTTCGATATCATATTCGACCCGCAGACATCAGGCGGCCTTCTTATAGCGATCAGTCCGGCCGACAGGGAAAAATTCGAGGAAACCGCTGCCCGCCTGGGTGTGGAATATTACGTGATAGGGACGTTCCTCGAAGAACCGAAGGGAAAGATAATACTGAGATAAAGGGCGATGGGCAATAGGCTATGGGCGATGGGAAAAACCTCATTACCTATAAGCCTGTTGCCCGGCGCCTATTGCCTGTATTTTAGCGGATAGTCCCTGTCCGTCCATCCGTGCATGCCGTATTCCAGGTTCTTCACGTTGCGGTAGCCGTATGCCCTCAAGTATACCGCCGCATGCGACGAGCGGTGGCCGCTGGCGCAGTATGCCACAATGGGGGTGGCGAGGTCTTTCGGGAACTCTTCGATGCGGGCTGCAACCTGGCGGACCGGGATATTTACGGCCCCTTCGATGAACCCGGTCTCCTCCAATTCCTTCGGTTCGCGAACATCCACGATGAACATCGGTTCATGCGCCTTGATCTTCTGAAAGAGCTCTTCCGGCTGTATCACGGTCTCATTATGGGGCGCCGCGAGAAAGGCTTCCATTGACATGCAGAAGCCTTTCATGAGCGGGCCGATGTCGCCGCCGGTTTCCTGAGCAGGCTCCATGGAGAGCCCGCACTGCAGTTTGCCCGTCTTTGCGTCAAGGGGCGGGAAAAGGCCTTTCAAGAACTTCGTGAAT
>CALMFJ010000108.1 GCA_937862865.1 uncultured Pseudomonadota bacterium
TGCTCTGTTATTATGGGGATTTGGGGCGACAGGAGGGACAGGAGGGGGGGCGCGGGTTGAGACGGGGCCGGGACCGGCCTTGACAGTGGGGGAAAGTAGTTGTAATATCAAGGAAAAAAGGGAGGAGAGGATGAAGATAAAATGGTACGGGCATTCTGCCTTTCTCATAACAACGGAAAGCGGGACGAGGATCATACTGGACCCGTACCAGTCTGGTGCCTTCGGAGGAGCGCTTGCCTATGGCAAGATAGCCGAGGCGGCGGATATCGTTCTGTCGAGCCATGACCATGACGATCATAATTATACAGGGGACATCAAGGGAAAGTTCACGCTTATAAACACACCGGGGGAGCACAGAGGGTCCGGCGTGGCGATCCAGGGGATCCCCACCTTTCATGACCCGTCGGGGGGGAAAGAGCGGGGATTAAATATCATATATATCGTAGAGGCGGATGGCATGCGGATCGCGCACCTGGGAGACCTGGGTCACGTGCTGGACGATGAAGCGGTTAAGAGGATGGGGCGGATCGACGTGCTGCTGGCCCCGGTGGGCGGTTTTTACACGATCGACCCGGCGGAAGCAACGAAAATAGTGAAGGACGTGAAACCCGCCGTTACAATCCCCATGCATTTCAAGACCGAGAAGTGTGATTTCCCGATAGCGCCGGTGGCGGACTTTACAAAAGGGAAATCGTCGGTAACTGAGCCGGGGGTGGCAGAAATAGAGGTTACGCCGTCGAACCTCGCATCACTGGGGGAGATAGTCGTGCTTCGCCACGCATTATGAGGATAGGGGCCTATGTTAAAGAGGCTTTTTTCGGAGGAGGAGATAGCGAATACCGTGAAGGATCTGGCGCGGCGGATCGAGAGCGATTTTGCGAACGAGGAGATCCTTTTTGTATGCCTGCTGAAGGGATCGTTTGTTTTCACGTCGGACCTCGTCCGGCGCGTGAGGAACCCGTCGCGGATCGATTTCATGCGGGTGTCCTCGTATGGGAACCGGATGGCGACGCGGGGGAATGTCGAGATCATCAAGGACCTCGAAGAGGACATAGAAAATAAGAATGTTGTGATCGTCGAAGATATAATCGACTCCGGGCTGACCCTGACAAGGGTCAGGGATATGCTGCTTGCGCGCAGCCCGAAGGCGTTAAAGATCTGCGCCCTCATCGACAAGCGGTGCCGCCGGGAGGTGGAGATCGAGGGCGATTATGTCGGCTTTACCATAGACGACGGTTTTGTTGTCGGATACGGCATCGATCATGCCGAATATCACAGGAACCGTCCCGACATTTGCGTGGTGGTCGAGGAAGATGAAACTTAAGCACGCTCGAAGGATGATAATTGTCATGATGCTCGCTCTCCTTGGGCCCCTCTTTGCCGGGATTGGCCGCCTGGGGGCATTTCAGGGCGAGCCGCAGGGGTTTGGCGGTTTTGCATGGGGTACACCAAAAGAAGAGCTTGGTACGATGAGATATGTGCGGACGGACTGCGCAGGCAACGCGCTGTACGAAAAGCAGGGAGAGGTGCCGCATTGGGGCCGGGCGCGGCTCACCGCCATAGAATACGGCTTTCGTGAGGGGCGCCTCGCCGGTGTTACCCTCAGGGTGAACTCGCTGTTTCAGTACCTTCTCATGAAAGAGGAGGCCCTGAAACGTTACGGAGAGGGCGAAGAGGTTGCCGGGCGGAAAGACAGCTACGCCTGGAACGGAGAAAACACCAGTATTTCGCTCACCAGCCGGTTCGCTGATTCCTGAACGGGCGCTCACGGGGAGGGGTCCCTTTCCCTGAGGTCGGCGAACTGAGTATTCGGAGGAAGAATGCAGATCCTTGTTCTTTATTTTTCGCGGTCGGGAAACACAAAGAAACTTGCAGAGGCCATTGCCGAAGGCGTTAAATTAGCGGGCGATGTTCAGGTTGTCCTGAAAACCACCGACGAGGTGACAAAAGAGGACTTTCTGAACTCGGAGGGGATCGTGGCGGGCTCGCCAGTCTATTTCGGCGGCATGGCGTCGCAGCTCAAGGACGTTTTTGACCGGTTCGTCGGGGTACGCCAGAAAATGGGCGATAGGGTTGGCGCAGCGTTCGCTACATCGGGAGACCAGTCGGGAGGCAAGGAAACAACGATGTTTTCCATCATCCAGGCCTTGATGATCTACGGCATGATCATCGTCGGTGACCCCCTTGATGCAACGGGCCATTACGGTGTATCCTGTACGGGCGCGCCGGATGAGAAGACACTGGAAAATGCGCGGAAACTCGGGAAAAGGGTGGCCCTGCTGGCGACGAGGCTGAGGGCGTAAAGAATAATGTTTCACGTGCAACAACCGGCCGGGGGATCCCGGAGCGTTATGCTTGCCGTGAGCCGGGGGAAGGGCCCGCCAGGAACCTGCATAGATGGAGACCAAGAAAAAACGGGGCACGACGAAACGGCCTGTCGGCATCGATATCGCCGACAAGGTAGAGGCTGTAAAAAAGGCGGCCGCACTTCTTGAAGCCTCCATAGAGGAGTTCAAGTCGGTCGAGAAGGCCCTTGAATACAGCGAGGACCGATATCGGCGCCTTGTGCGCTACTCCTCTGACGGCGTTTATTTGTTCAACCCGTCCAGCTTAAAAATAATAGAAGCCAATACGAGTTTCTTACGGATGATGGGGTACACGGAGAAGGAAATAGTCGGTATCTCCGTTACCGACATCATCGGAATGAAAAAGAAGGACATCCTCCTCAATATCAAGCACGTCCTGAAGCACACGGAGCATGTCTCGGGGATACGCCAGTACCGGAGAAGGGACGGGTCCCTGACAGATGTCGAGATAACATCCTCCCTGATCCGTTACAAGGGCGACCGGTTCATTATGGTAAACGTCCGCGACGTAACGGAACGTTTGCGCGCGCAGCACGAACTGGAAATCCAGGCGGCGACGCTCCGCGAACAGGCGGAGATTATCGACATTGCCGAGGATGCGATCATGGTCCGGGACATGAAAGACCGCATCATCTTCTGGAACAAAGGCGCCGAGCACCGCTTCGGTTTTTCAAGCCAGGAGGCCATGGGGAAACCCATGTCGGCACTTCTGAGAACGGAATACCCGGAACCGCTGGCGGACATCAGACGGTCCTTCCTGGCGGACGGCAAATGGGAAGGCGAACTGGCCCACAAGACAAAAGACGGCCGGGACCTTATCGTCGAGAGCAAGTGGAAGCTAAGGACAGACAAGAAGGGCGGCCCGGTCGCCATCCTCCAGATAGACAACGACATTACGCAACGCAAAATGGCGGAAAATATACTGCACAGATCGAAGGAGGAACTGGAGCGCCGCGTTATCGAACGAACAAGCGAGCTTTTGAAAGCAAACTCGCGTCTCGTTCAGGAGCTGAAGCGCCGTCAGCAGGTCGAGGAGATGTTAAGGAGGGGCGCCGAGCGGTACAAGAACCTGTTCGAAAATTCTCCTATGGGGATCTACCGGACGAATCCGGACGGCAAGATCCTCATGGCAAACCCCACCCTGATACGCATGATGGGATACTCTTCCTTCGACGAATTCTATGCGGTGAAGTCCTTCAGAAAGAGCTGCGAGCCGACGTATCTCAGCAAGAAGATCAAGGATAAGCTCGAACGTGAAGGACGGGTACGGGGGCTCGAGGCGAAATGGAGGGTCGGGCAAAACGGCGGCATCATGCACGTCAGAGAGAACGCCCGCGCCATACGCGACCAGGATGGTAAAACGCTTTATTACGAAGGCACGGTCGAAGACATCAGCGAGAGAAAGCAGGCTGAAGAACGCATAAACCAGTATCAGACGCAGCTCCGGGCGCTGGCGTCTGAACTGACGCTCGCGGAAGAGCGTGAGAGGCGGAGGATATCAAGCCTGCTCCATGACCACATCGGCCAGTTGCATGCCACCGCCAAGATGAAGCTGGGGCTCATTGAAAGCTTCATCCCTGACGAAAGCGTCAGGAAGGAACTGTGGGAAATACGGGACCTTATCGGTCAAGCGATCCATTACGGGCGCACCCTGACGTTTGAGCTAAGTCCGCCGATCCTGTATGATCTCGGCCTGGAGCCGGCCGTGGAATGGCTGGCCGAACAACTCGAAGAGCAAAACGCCGTCAGCTGTGAATTTGAGAATGACGATGCCCCCAAAGCGATCAGTGATGAAATTAGGGTCGTCCTCTTCACGGCCGTCAGGGAACTGCTTGTTAATGTCGTCAAGCATGCAAACGCAAAACATGTGAAGGTCACGATCCGGCGGATCGATGACAGTATTTCCATCCACGTGGCAGATGACGGAGCGGGGTTCAACGCGTCAAAAAAGAGCTATCATCTTGCGGAGGCCCGCGGATACGGCCTTTTCAGTATTCGAGAAAGGCTTCATTCGCTGGGCGGCCACATGGATGTCCGTTCCGGGATAGGCAGGGGGACGCGCATTGTACTGCAGGCGCCGCTTACACGTGAGGGAGGCATCAATTGAAAACGAAGATAGTCATTGCGGACGATCACAAGATCATGCGCGAAGGCCTTAAGGCCCTTATTGAAAAGCAACCGGACATGGAAGTGGCGGCTGAGGCCCAGGACGGCCTTACGGCGACGAAACTCGCGCGCAAACTGTTGCCCCAAGTTATCATAATGGATATCGGCATGCCCGAAATGAACGGGATCGACGCGACCCGCCAGATCATTTCGGAAAACAAGGAGATAAAGATAATAGCCCTTTCCATGCATTCAGACCGGAGATTCGTGCTCGAAATGCTCAAGGCAGGCGCATCCGGCTATCTTCTCAAGGACAGCGCCTTCGAAGAGCTCGTCAATGCGGTCCATACTGTGATGTCGGGCCAGTCGTACCTGAGTCCCAGGATAACGGACATTGTTGTCAAAGAATACCTCTATAACCTTCCGAAAAGCGAATCCACCGTCTTTACCGTCCTCACCGCCAGGGAACGGGAAGTGCTCCAGCTCCTTGCCGAGGGGAAAAGCACAAAGCAGATCGCATCGACATTGAACCTCAGCGTAAAGACCGTCGAAACGCACCGCCAGCAGATAATGGACAAGCTCGAGATACGGACCGTAGCCGAATTGACGAAATACGCCATCAGGGAAGGCTTGACGTCCTTGTAATCGGGGCGAAAGGCTAAAGGGGAAAAACCAATCTAAACCAGCACCAGCCACTGGCAGGTTGCATTCGCCCAACAATCACTAAATCATCAGTCATTACGGACAGTTAGCAATGGTGTTCGCCCGTGTTTGAGCGCCTCGCGCCTCGCAGTCTCTCACATATCAGGGATTTCCCCCCCTAATTTCAGGGAAACCCCGATTTCCTGCTTATCACGAACCCGGTATACTTGCTACACCTATACAAGGAGGATGGCCCAAAATGGCCGGGTTTCTCGCCGCCGCACACATAACAAGCGCAGCAGACCTCATGAACGCATATCTTGGCGGCGGGTTCATTGTCGATTTCTGCACAGTCATTATGGCCAACCTCATCCTCTCCGGTGACAACGCCGTCGTCATCGCCCTTGCCACCCGTTCCCTACCGCTAAAAAGGCGCATCCGGGGCATCGTCTTCGGTACGGTTGCGGCGATACTCGTCCGCATAGTCCTTACCTATTGTGCGGCGATAGTTCTCAGCGTGCCTTACATGAAGCTCGTCGGCGGCCTCCTGATACTCGGCATCGCGGTTAAATTACTTCTGAACAAGGATTCAGAAAACGATGAGAAGGCGACATCGGGCGGATTTTTGAAAGTGATCGGGATGATAGTGCTTGCAGACCTTGCTATGAGCCTCGACAATGTCATCGCCGTAGCGGGGGCCAGCAAGGGCAACCCGGCACTGCTGTTCCTCGGCCTCGGCTTAAGCGTTCCTGTGGTCGCTTTCGGAAGCGGGATAATATCACGGCTTATGGGCCGGTTCCCGGTTATTACATACATCGGTTCGGGCATACTCGGAAAAGTTGCGGCTGAGATGATCCTGTCCGATCCTTTCACGCTCAGAATGATGCACGCGCCCGGGGCGTTCACGCGGTACTCTGTCCAGATCATTCTCGCCCTCGGGGTTGTGGGAGCAGGCATGATCTGGTACAGAATGCGCCACGCGAAGGGGCACCCGGCCGCTGCGGCATCGAGCCCGTTCTCGGTGTCCGGCTGGGACCTGCAGTAGATTTGCGGGAATTAAGGGATTTAGACCGTTCTTTAAAAAATGAATAATTGTTCGTGTGTATCGGAAGTCTCGGGACAATGGCGGGGTGAAGGGGGAAATGAAGCAAGCGGTCATACTGTCGTGTTCAAGCATTGCCCGAAGCAAAAGAGAAAAGGGAGCAACGAACAGGTTGCGGGCCCCTCACATAGAGCGATTATTAAGAATACCCCGACGGAGGTCGGCATCGACCATCCTTTCCCTGCCCTTGGTGACTTACGGTGTTGGCCTCCGCCGCGGTAATTGAACGGTAAACAGTGAGCAATAAAAAAGGACCGGTGAGCGGTTCTTTTTGCTCTTATTGATGTCACCGTCTTAAACCGCTTACCGCTTAACGTTCGCTGTCTCTCTTATTTCATCCATCGGTACAGAAAGAACCAGGCGATCTTACCGTATTCGCCGGCCACCTTCCGGATATTGTTCTGACTGAAAAACCAGAGGCCATTCGTTGGCTTCTCGTACCGCGTGGGGACGAATGTCGTCCGGTAACCGCCGCCGGTGAAGACCCTGTTGGCAATCAGCCTGATGCGGCGCATATGGTAGGGAGAGCTGACGAATATGGCGGACGTGAGCCCGTTCCTGTCCATGATCTTTTTCGCCTCGAGCACCTCGATGTGAGTGTCCTCATAGAAGCCGGGATAATGCGGGGGCCGCAAGGGAGCGCCGTTCCGGGTTGACCGCCCGAGGTCCGCAGCCCTGAGCAGCTTGCCGTAGGCCGGGACGAGAAGGTAATCGGCGTATCCGTCACGGATCAAGCGCAGAGCCTCGGCCTTTCGCTCCCTGTACTCGTTCCCGAGGAACAGAATGACCACGTCGGCCTTCCGGGGCTTTTCGGAATAGGAGAGGTAGGCCGGTGCCCGGGTGAAGAGAAAGGCAAAAAACAGGAGAACGGCTATAGCCGTGGCAAAAATCCTCATCTATCCGATGCGCCTGCCTTCCGGGAGAGTCTCTGCTCCCACTTCCAGGCGGTCTCGACAATAAAGGGGAGGTCGTCGTGAAGCGGGCTCCAGCCTGTAAGCCTTTTGAGTTTCGTGCTATCGGCAACAAGCTCCGGCGGGTCTCCCGGCCGCCGGCCGGCAAACTCTACCGGGAAATCAACCCCCGTTACAGTTTTCGCGACATTGACAACATCGAGGACGGAAAATCCGTGACCGTAGCCGCAGTTCATAATGTCCGATTCCCCGGTCTGCCTGAGGTACATGAGCGCCAGAAGGTGCGCCGCGCTCAGGTCTGCGACATGGATATAGTCCCGCACGCAGGTCCCGTCCCGGGTGGGGTAATCCGTCCCGAACACGGATAGCCTGTCCTGGGCCCCTTGCGCAGTCCTGAGGGCGCGGGTGATGAGATGCGTGGCGCGGCTGTATGCCTGCCCGATCTCGCAGTCCGGGTCAGCACCCGCGACATTAAAATAACGCAGGGCTATGTATTTCAGGCCCCGGGCGGCTGCAGTGTCCTGAAGGACCTTTTCGACCATCACCTTTGTCATTCCATAGGGATTGATGGGTTTGAGCGGTGCATTCTCGTCAACCGGGCTCGTGCCGGGCACCCCGTAAGTGGCAGCGGTTGAGGAATAAATGAAATATCCGATGCCCAGGTCGGTTATGGCGTCAAGCAGATTTATGCTGTTGACGACATTGTTCCGGTAGTACATCAGCGGTTCGCGCGTTGACTCCTCCACCTGTATAGAAGCGGCGAAATGCATGACGGCATCAGGCCGGTAATCATTCAAAGTGTCGGTGAGCAGCCGGCGGTCGCTGAGGTCGCCCCGCACGAACGTGCCGGAAAGGACCGCCCATTCATGGCCCGTTGAAAGGTTGTCGTATACGAGAACATTATGGCCGTACTGACCGAGGAGTTTTACTACATGGCTACCGATATAACCGGCGCCGCCGGTGACAAATATCTTCATGTATGACGCCTCCTGCCTGGAATTCACCCGGCACGGCAAAGGTCGTGTGTCCGGATATTTTGAGAACCCGTGCTCGTGCGAGCGATACGGGGATGCATAACGGCCTCCCGCTCATTATACCATAATCAACCGTTTTCGGGTAATCGTCCGTTGAGCGAATAGAGGACAGGCAATGGGCAAGAGGCGATAGGAACCCCTGTAATGGGCCTTCCGGTTCCCCCATAGCCCATAGCCTATAAATTATGGGAGTCACCCGTGATGCCTTCATACACACTTTTCATTATCTAAGTTATATGTTATACTGTTGTATTGCAATTACATGGTGATGAAACGGTTTCAAGGGGGATGCATGAAAAAAGATGTCACGATATGCTTCAGGACCAACGAAGAGTTGAAGCAGGCCCTGGAAAAAATAGCCGACGTTGAAAGGCGCTCGCTTTCTTCGATCATCGAGAACATGCTTCGCAGCCAGGTCAAAGACAGGATGGAACTCAAGGGAACAAAAAAAGAAAGAAGGAGATATCAGCGCAAAGACGTGTCGCTGCCTGCCTTCGTCTACAGCCAGGAAGCAAAAGAGTCAACCCTCCAGACAGGTATCGTCAACAGCATCTCGCTCGGAGGCCTGAGGATTTCCATACCGCAGGACTATGAGGTGATCCACGATTCTGAATTCGACACCATCTTCAGCATACCCAATGAAAAGACACCGGTGAAAATGCGGTGCACCATCAAGAGGATCACAAAGGGCGGCGATTCGACCAAAGAGCTCGGTGCCGACTTCATCGACGGAGACTTCCCCAGCTACCAGAAACTGCACCGGTATCTGGCATAAAACAGGCTATAGGCGATGGGCGATAGGCAATTGATTTTCCCCATTGCCTATCGCCCATCGCCTGTTTTTTTCGCATATCTTTTCAGCCAATTCAGATCGTCTTCCGTAAAACCCTCCCAGGCATAAGGGAAAACGGCGTTGTTCTGGTAGACGGCGTCCGCGGAGACGGGGAACCTCGCCAGATCCTTAAACTCATCGAACATCGGCGTGTGGGGGATCGGGGTATATTCCGCCAGATACGGTGTTGCGTCCAGCGACCTTACATAGTCGATCGCCCGCTTGACATCCCTCCAGTCCTGGCGGGGCAAACCGGCGAGGATATAGACGCTCATCTGCTCAGGGCCGTACCCGGCTTCCTTGAGTATCTTTACGGCCCGCTCGAATGTGGCCCTCGTGACCTTCCCGCCCGTTGATGACTGCACCAAAGGGTCTATGGATTCGAGGCCGATGCGGACCTCGCGGAACCCCGACCGGACGAAAAGGTCGGCCATCTCCCCGTCAATGAAGGCGGCATTCACAGCATTGGGATTATAAATCCGGATTCTGTATGGCAGGCGGGCAATGCTTCTCAGAAGGGGCTTTGCGAAATTCTCGCTCGAGTATAAGAAACTATCGTCATACACGACGAACCGCCCGACACCCCTGTCGTGCCAGTGGGCGATCTCGTCGAGCACCGACCCGGGGCTGCGGCGCACCATTTTCTTGTACATATAAGGTGTCGCGCAGTACGTACAGCGAAAGACGCAACCGAGCGAGGTCAGGACGGGGACGAACGGGATGTTCCCAAGGAGGTCGTGCGCGGGGTAGGGCAGAACGTCAAGGTCATCGAACAGGGGTTTGAACGACAGGGTGTGGTGAAATTCCTCCTCGATGAACCTGTAAAACGCGCCGATATCGGTCGAAGGGACAACAAGGTCCGCTTCCTTGAAATTCAAGATGGCTTCGTCGTAGCACAGGGTGGGATATATCCCTCCCACGACTATCTTCGCGCGCGGGAAGGCCCGCCGGACCATCTCGGAGACCTCTGCCGTACCCCGGTACCAGTATGTCATTATGGACGTGATGAGGACAAGATCGGGCTCTTCGCGCGCGGAAAGGATGCTGGAGAGCTCATCGGGGGATATCCCGTATCTCCGGAACGGTTTCTGCACATTTTTCAGGATCTCGGGTTTCGGCACCTTTTCCTTGACGAACGGGCCCCGTCCGTCAGGCTTGCGTTTGGCTTCATTGACGCGCATGCAGTCGATAAACTCGACGGGCAGCCCGTTGTGCCTCAGTATCGATGCAATAGAGAGGAGACCGAGGGGGCTCGACCAGAAATTATATGCGGCGAAGTCGTAGATGTAAGGATTGACGGCAAGCACGCGGGGAGCATGCATGGTTCAGGCCCCGACCGCCCTTTTGCTTCGCCGTCCCGCAAGAAAAGCGACTGCAAATAAAAGACCGAAAATGAACCCGCCGATATGCGCATACCACGCAATGCCGTCGACGTTTGCATACAGGAACTGCATGAAGAACCAGGCGGTGAGGAGAAGGACCGCCGGGATGTCGACGATCTTTATGAATACAATGATGATAAGGAGCGTTTTTACGCGGGCATGCGGGTAGCAGACCAGATATGCGCCCAGTATACCTGATATGGCCCCGCTTGCACCTATCATGGGTATCTCGGATGCAGGATCGTAAAAGAGCTGAAAAAGGGCAGCGCATATCCCTGAAGCAAAATAAAAGATGAAAAAGCCGCCGTGCCCCAGCCTGTCTTCGATATTATTGCCAAATATCCAGAGATAGAGCATGTTCCCGATAATATGCAGGAAGCCCCCGTGGATGAACATGGACGTGAAGACCGTCATCACGTTATAAGGAAGAAGGTCGTGGCGCGAAACGACCGACGCAATGAACTCTTTCGGCACGAGACCAAAATACGTGTACAGCACTGCACCGGCCGAGGCCTGAAGCATGACGTGCTGCCATACGAAAATAATGATATTTACAAAGATAAGGCCCAGGGTTATAATGGGGAACGTGCGGGTCGGGAGATTGTCTTTCAACGGTATCATTCAATTCAATTCTTTATCACGCAACAGTGACCATGTCAAAAAACGAGTGAGTGGAGTAAATATATGCCTGAATTGAGAAAGGACCCCATCATCGACAGATGGGTTATCATTTCGACAGAAAGAGGCAAAAGGCCTGTTTTCTTTGTCGAAGAGGCGCCTCCTGCAAAGGTGGCCGTCTGTCCCTTGTGCCCCGGGAACGAAAGCATGACCCCGCCGGAGGTTTACGCGGTGCGGGCCCCGGCGGCAATGCCCGGTCCGGACTGGTCGTTAAGGGTCGTTCCCAATAAGTTCCCCGCGCTTCGCATAGAAGGCACGCTCGACCGTGAAGGCTTCGGCATCTATGACAAGATGAACGGTATCGGCGCCCACGAGGTCATTGTGGAGACGCCGAACCACGGCGAAACCCTGTCGGACATGCCTGTCAACCGGGTACAGAACGTTTTTATCGCATACAGGGAGCGGATACGGGACCTTATGCGGGACACGCGCTTTAAATACATAATGGTGTTCAAGAACAACGGGTCCGTTGCGGGCGCATCCCTCGATCACGCACATTCACAGCTCATTGCCCTTCCTATCGTGCCGAGGCGGGTCTCGGAAGAGATCAACGGGGGCCTGGCCTATCATAAATATAAAGAGAGATGCATCTTTTGTGATATTATCGCCCAGGAAAGAGAAGAGAATACGCGCATCGTCTATGAAAATGAGCGATATATCGCGATATCCCCCTACGCATCCCGGTTCCCGTTCGAAACGTGGATACTGCCCAAACAGCATGGTGCGGTATTTTCCGAACATGACCCGGCCGATAATTTTTATTCCCTTGCCGAGATGCTTTCGGTTGTCCTCAGAAAGTATGTCAAGCTGCTGAACGCGCCGCCGTACAATTACATTATCCACACCGCGCCGGCTTTTAATGTCGGGATGGAGCATTACCACTGGCATATCGAGATCATCCCGCGGCTGACAAAAATGGCCGGTTTCGAATGGGGCACCGGCTTTTACATCAATCCGACACCACCTGAAGAGGCTACGACGTATCTTAGAGAAACCCAGGCATAAGGGGGTAATATGAAGATATTGATTGCGTCTCCCGAGATTTTTCCTTTTGTAAAAACAGGAGGCCTTGCGGATGTCACCGGCGCATTGCCGAAGGCGCTGAGGGACCTGGGGGTGGACGTCCGGGTCGTTCTGCCGAAGCATAAAGGCATTGAGGAGCTGGGTTTCCCGATGCGGTACGGCAACCACCGGATCTCGTGCCAGGTTTCGCAGTCTTTTGTGGATGCGGAGATCGTCGAGAGCGAATATGACGGGATAACCGCGTACCTTGTCGAGAAGGATGAATATTATTACAGGGATTACCTGTACAGCACGCCGGACGGCGACTACCTCGACAACGCAGAACGGTTCATCTTCTTTGCAAAGAGCATCCTGGAAACGATAAAAGTGACCGGTTTCGTGCCCGATGTCCTTCACTGCAATGACTGGGAGACGTCCCTCGCCCCCGTGTTCTTGAAGACAATATACAAGGACGACCCCGATCTTGCCAGGGTGGCGACCCTTCTTACGATACACAACCTGGGGTACCAGGGGATATTCTGGCACTACGACATGCACCTTTTAAACATAGGATGGGAATATTTCACGCCCGAGTCCCTGGAGTTCTTCGGTCATATCAATTTCCTGAAAGGCGGTATCGTCTTTTCGGATATTTTGAACACCGTCAGCAAGCAATACAGCAGGGAGATCCAGACGCCGGAATTCGGGTGCGGCCTTGACGGCATCCTTACCACGCGCCGCGAAGACCTTTACGGGATCGTCAACGGGATCGATTACACCGACTGGAGCCCCGAAGCAGATAAATTCCTTCCCGCACGATACAATGCTGGCGATCCGGCAAACAAAACGTTGTGCAAGAAGGCCCTGCAGCAGGCGTTCGACCTGCCCGCGGACCCCTCCATCCCATTGGCGGCCACGATATCGCGGCTCGCCGACCAGAAAGGGTTCAACCTTATATCGGATGCAATGGAGGAAATGGCGGGGCTCGGCATGCAGTACGTCGTCCTTGGTACCGGCGAGCGGAAATATCACGATCTCCTGACCCAGCTTGCCAAAAAATACCCGCGGGCATTCTCGGTGAAGATCGCGTACGACAATGCGCTCGCTCACCTTATCGAGGCCGGCAGCGATCTCTTTCTCATGCCGTCGCAGTATGAGCCGTGCGGCCTCAATCAGCTTTACAGCCTGAAATACGGCACGGTGCCCGTTGTACGGGGCGTCGGCGGTCTCGAAGATACGATCGTGGACTATACGAAATTCCCGCAGAAGGGTACCGGGTTCAAATTCTATGAATATAGAAAAGAGGCGATGCTCGATGCCATCGACCGGGCGCTCTCTCTGTACAGGGACAAAAAAGCCTGGCAGGACCTTGTCGCCCGATGCATGAAGGAAGATTTCTCATGGGGAAAATCGGCCCGTGAATACGTAGAGCTTTACAAAAAAGCGATCGCGAAGCATGAATCAAGCTGAACTGATTGGCAAGATCATCGAGATCTCGCATTCGAACCTTGACCTCACCGCCCGGGTCAACGCGATCCTCAACATCGTATCGCAGGACCTCGGGTTTGAAGACGTCATGATCTATACTTTTGATAAGGACAAGCGGCTGACATGCCGGTATTCGAATCAAAAGAGCATGCTGTTTGGAATATTAAGCCATTACCGCTGCCACATCGGGGAGGGGATCATCGGGAGCGTTGCCCAGAGGCGCTCCCCCCAGTTTTTTACGATCAAGGACATATCGCCGAGGTTCGGGTGCCTGTTCTACCCCGAGCTTGACGACCACCTCGACAAATTCAGGACTTTTTCTTTCGTTCCCCTGTCGGATGACAGCTACCTGTTCGGGGTGATCGTGCTTTGCTCATACAGTCACGACCATTTGCAGGACCAGGAAAAGGTGCTTCTGTCGGTGATTGCCCGCGAGCTGGGCGGCATCCTGCGCTCGTTCGAGCTGATCCTTTCGTCGAAGAAACGCATCAGCGAACTGGCAATGCTTTCGGAGCTGGGAAAGATCCTGACGTCGAACGTCGGCCCGCACGAACTGCTCAAAAGCATCGCCCTCATTATAGCGAAATCGTTGAATGCCTCTTTCGTATCGGTAAAGCTGGAATATCCGCTCCTCAAGCTCGAAACTCAGCGGTTCACCTATGGCGCTATCAAGCCGGAGACACAGGAATACGTGGAGCAGCTCGAAAAATCTGCCGTCAAGCTGCTCAGGCCGGTCTCATTGCGCAACGGGGCCCAGGAACAGTTCGACACCCCTCCGGGGTATTCACTCTACTCAGCACCGATCCTTTCCAAGAACCGGGTGCTCGGCACGATCACCCTGTGCGGCGAGAACGGCGAACAGCAGGCAAGCATAGAGGAGAATGGGCAGTACATAATCAACACGATCTCGAATTATATCTCGAGCGGGCTTGAGAACACACTGCTCAATTCCCGGTTGAGAAATGTGGTGCGGGAACTTACCGATGCGCAAAAAAGGCTCATCGAACAGGAAAAATTCCGCAGCCTGGGCGAAATGACCGCCAATATTGCCCATGAGATCAAGAACCCCCTCGTGATCATAGGCGGTTTTACGAAGCGGCTTGCGAAGAAAATGCAGAACGATCATACCGAGAACCGCTACATCAGCATTATTCTGAACGAGGTCGGGCGGCTTGAGACCATCCTCAGCGAGATACTGCATTACGTCAAGGAAAGCCAGCCCTTCGAAGAGTCGTGCAGGCTGCAGGATTTTCTCGAGGATATCCTGTATATCCTGTCTTCCGACCCGGCCTGGGAAGCGATCACGATAATCAAGGATTTTGACCAGGAGCTCGAACCTGTAGACTGCGACAGCCAGCAGTTGAAACAGGTGTTCATCAACCTCTTGATGAATGCGTTCGAGGCAATGCACGGGACCGGGAACATATCCGTCAAGGTGCGCAAGGTAATGCATGACGGGATGCCCTTTGCGGCGGCGTCCATTACCGATACCGGCGGCGGGATCGACCCCGCCATAATAGACAACATATTCAACCCGTTCTTCACGACGAAAGAGCGCGGGACAGGGCTGGGCCTCGCAATTTCGAATAAAATAGTTACGAACCATAAGGGGCACATCGAGGTTGAGAATGTGGCGGGGAAAGGGGTTACGTTTATTATATATCTCCCTATGAAAAATATTATGCAGCAAGAGGAGCTTACATGAAAAAAAAGGTACTCGTTGTCGACGATGAGGAAAATATCAGGCTCTTGTTCAAAGAGGAGCTTGAGGAAGAGGGTTACGAGGTTGACACCGCCTCAAACGGCCTCGAGGCCCTGGAAAAGGTCAAGGCCGCTCCCTTTGATATCGTCATCCTTGATATTAAAATGCCGGTAATGGACGGTATCCAGGCCCTCAATGCCATAAAGAACATGGACAAGGACCAGCCGGTGGTCCTGTGCTCTGCTTACGGAGAGTTCAAGCAGGACCTGTCGAGCTGGGTTTCCGATGGCTACGTCGTAAAATCCGCGGACACCCGGGAACTGAAAGAGACGATCAGGGAGATCCTCGGCCGGTGATATACCACAAATACCTTGCCATAGGGCCCGGTTATGGACTATGATTATGGCAATCCGCGGGGGTGTAGCTCAGCGGGAGAGCACCTCGTTCGCAACGAGGGGGCCACGGGTTCAATCCCCGTCACCTCCACCAGTTCAAAACGTGTGACGTTTCGGTCGACAAAAACGTCCCGCCAGCCCACAGACACAGGCCGTCAGCCGTATATTCCTTCAAGGCGCCGGGGCAGCCGGCAAGATACCGGCAGGTACGTTCGGGCACAATGACCCTTTACACGAAAATACTTCTCTTCTTTATAAGCCTGATAATCCTGCTTTCGGTCGTGACGACATATTCAGGGATACGCTCCATAGGGCAGATAGCGGTAAACGAGCTCGATAAGGGGCTCAACTCGGACATCAACCTTTTTTCCTTTGCCGTCGACCGCGAGTTTTACCATATCGAGTCACGCATGGAACTCTTTTCCCAGCGAAGCGCCGTTCAAGGGGCCGTCATGCAGCGGGACACGAAGAAGATGCAGGAATTGCTCGAAGACCGCCTGCGCGCCGAGAACATAGATATTATTCAGATAACGGACAGGAAAATGAGGCCCGTCGTTACTGTGACAAAGGATGCGGCCTATGACCCCATCATTCTGCCGGCAACGGATGAAAATACCGTATCCCGGGGATTCATATCGGTCTTTTCCGGAAACCAGCACTTTGCCGCCATGTACGTGTCGATGCCCCTCAGGGCCCGGAACGCGATATTGAACGAATTTTTCATCCTGGACACGAGAAATTTGCTCGTGAAGAACTTAAGCGACCTTCTCTCGCAAAAACGCGAGGAACCGGTCTACGTTTCGATATTCAGGAACGATACGAGAATGTTCAGCACCATCTTTACCGTGACGGGAGAACAGACCCAGAGGTTGCCCGGGGATATTACGCGGGCGCTCTATCAGGAGAAAAAGACATATATCGGGAAGACGCCCATCGGCAGGGCACAATACTATACGATCTACAAACCCTCGCCCTATAATACGGAAAGGTCCGACAAATGGTCCTACGGCATCGCCGTAAGTGAGAACATCTTTCTTCCGTTCAAAAAGAAGCTGCTTTTTATCTTTATTACAATATCGATCCTCGCGACGTCCGCGGTCATTGTCATCACGTTCCTGATCACGCGGGGCATCGGGCCTTCGCTCGAGGCGATCATGAACACGTGCTGGCGCATCGAAAAGGGCCGGACCGATTCCCGCATTGACGAAAGCGGGATACATATGCGGGAGTTCGGGCTTATTGCCTCGTCGATAAACAAAATGTCCGCGGCGGTCACGGAGCGTACCGATACGATCAATGACAACTTACGGAAGATAAGCGCCATCAATGCGGAGCTCGAGGAAAAGACGGCGATCATCCGCGAGGACCGGATGCGGTTCCTGTCCATACTGGAAACGCTGAAGGAGGGCGTTATCGCGGTCGGCCAGGACGGCATCATCACGTATTGCAACCAGGCCGGAGCAAGAATAATGGGCAAGGACCCGCCGGATGTCATCGGGAACAACTATCACGATGCGCTGCCGTCCCTTCGGGTCGCGGGGAACGAACATACGGCGGTCCACGAGTTCGTCATCGGCAGGAAAGATCCCGAGGAGCCCCTGTATCTCAAGGTATTCTCGGCCCCGTGGTCGCTCGAGAACGCGCCGCCGGGGCATATCCTTGTCTTGCGTGACATTTCGGCCGAAAAGAAGATAGAGGAATTCAAGGCGGATTTTGTCTCCTCGGTGAACCACGATATCAAGTCCTATCTTGTCCCGGTATCGGGTTTTCTGAAGCGGATACTGCTCGGAAAATACGGTACGGTCGAGGGCAGCCTTAAAGAAAGGCTGGCGAACATAGACGAAAATGTGACAAAAATACAGCACCTGGTCGAGAACTACTTGAATGTTTCACGTATAGAATCGGGGAAGATCGAATTTGTCATCCGCCCGGTCGATATAAATGAAATAGCGCGCGATATTGTGAACCTGTACCCCCGGGTAAGGTTTTCGGAAGAGGGGCACCTGCTCGTCCTGGCGGACAGGGATTATATCGAGCGGGTCATCATAAACCTCCTTGTCAACGCGCTCAAGTTCTCGCCTGATGATACGGAGGTGGCGGTGGCCACACGGGTCGACGGGAACATGGCCATCGTATCGGTCACAGACAGGGGTATCGGCATACCCGAAAAAGAGATACCGCATATCTTCCAGAGATATAACCGGGGCACCCTGGGAATGAAGAAAGAAGGGGCGGGCCTCGGGTTGTTCATAGTGAAGTCGGTTATCGAGAGCCATGGCGGTGCCATATGGGTGGAGAGCACCCCTGGCAAAGGGAGCGTTTTCTCATTCTCCTTGCCGCTTTTTCAGGGTGAGGTATAATAAAAATAAGCACGAAAAAATTGACATTTATTCGCGTGTTACCTTATAATCACACGATGCGAAAGATAATCTTAATAGTATTGGCCTTGTCGTTGGTTTCCTGCAGTTATATGCCCTTCGGCAAAAAGAAAGAAGAAGACCCATCGAAGACGGCGAAGAAAACCGATTCCGCAACCGCAAAAAGGTCGTCCCGCGCCGATGCCGAAGAGGCGAAAGAGCCTCAGATGGGCGATATAAAGGTCATTGACGGGATCGAGTACATCTATGTCCGTAACCGCAAGTACATGCTGACCCCTTATGAGCCTCCCTATGTCTGGATACGGAAGGACCAGTACTCCCCGGGTATCGGCGAAGCTCTTTCATTCAGCGTCGGCGGCAGCGGCCCGAGCAAGAAAGAGCGGGACGAGCTTGAAAAGAGGATCGCAAAGCTTGAAGAGGAGCTGAAAAAGAAAGGGATCCAGCCGGGCAATGTCTACCCGGCCCAGATGGGCTATCTGCCGGTCGGCTTAGGGTATATGCCCGGGCTCGTATCTTTTGAATATCCATCGCCGAAGATGAAGAGGCGGATCATTGTCCTGCCGGTGATAGACAATACCAACTACAAATCCGAAGGCCTGGGGGAACTGGCGACAAAACGGCTCATCTCGCGGCTTGAAAGCACCGGGACGGTCATATGCGTTGACCCGCACACGCTGAACCTGCGGGGCTCGTACTTTGATCCCGCGAACACAAAGAAGATGAACAGCGATTTCGGGATACAGGCCATCTTGAAGACGACCCTGTCCGATGTCTATATCAGTTCCTCGCGCATTGAGGGCAAGGACGAAAAAGAAACGTCCTTTGCCATGTCGAAGCTGGCCATCGACGTTTTCAACACCGAAACAAACCGGACGATGAAGCAGCTTTCCGGCAGGAACCCGATATCGCTCTCTCGTGAAAAGGGCGACCTGAGCTCGGAGAAGGCAAAGATCAAGGCGATCGACCTTGCCATTGAGATGATAGCTGAAGATGTTCTCAAAACGGTCCTTTCCCTGGATTGGCATTCACGGGTGGCTTCTGTCGAGGGAACGAAGGTCTATATAAACGCGGGGAGGCTCTCCGGCCTCGAAAAAGGCAAGAAACTCGAAGTGTACGCCCCGGGCGAAGAGGTCATCGACCCGAAGACCAGGCAGCCTCTGGGACGGAAGAAGGGCACCTTTAAGGGTGAGCTTGAAGTCGTTGAGCTCTTTGGTGTCGACGCCAGCTGGGCGAAGACAAACAGCGGAGGAAGCTTTTCGTCGAGTGATCTGGTGTATGTGAAATAAGGACAGGCAATAGGCAATAGGCTATGGGCAATAGGGGGCCGCGAAATTCGCGGCCCTTTTTATTTGCCGCCACCGCCGTCATCCCGGCGCTTGACGCCGGGATCCAGTGCCTTTGCCTGTTTATTTCAATGTACAGGACCCCATAGTCGCAACAATTTATTTTACGAGGGGGAGGACCGACCTGAATTCGTCGGTGCCGCCCTGGACCAGGACCTCGTAAATGAACATCTCTGTGGAGCTGATAATGGCCCCGGCATCGCGCATCCGCGCGAGGGCGACCGTTTTGTTGGCGGGGGACCGTGATGAGACCGCGTCGGAGATGACGTGCACGTTCCAGCGGGAAGCCGCTGCAATCGCGGTCTGGGCGACACATATGTGGGATTCAACGCCGGTCAGGATGATCGTCTGACGCCCCGTCTGGGTGACCGCCTCGGAAAACTGGGGGCTCAGAAAACAGTTGAAATGCACCTTCTCTATGGCCCTGAAGTCAGCCGAGGGCCCCCGGACCGCGGCAAGGGTTGGCCCCAGTTTTTGCTGTTCGGTGAAAACGACCGGTATCTTGACCAGCTCGCAGAATCTTACCAGCCGGGCAGTGTTCAGAAGAACCTCTTCCCTGTCGTGAATGACGGGCATCAGCTTTTCCTGAAGATCGATAACGATGAGCAGAGAGTCATTTCTTGCGGCCAATTCCTGAAATCTGTTCGACATGCAGGTCCCCCTACAGAGATTTACAGCCTGATGCGGCGATAGTATAAAAACTTGCCCGGGAGAGGTAAAGAAATGTGCATATGCCAGGTCCGCGTCTAATAAAGGGTTACCACGTGCACCTCGGCTTCCTCGGTCTGGGCGTAGGGGCCGAAGAGGAGCCTGTCGGGCATGCCCTGAACACGCACGTAGTATGACATCCCGGGCTCAAGCTTGTTCTGGATGGCCCACGCCGTGAATTCATCCTCGCCGAGCTGGACCTTGAGGCCCTTCTGGGCATATTCCAGGATGGCGCGTTCGGGAACGCCGTTTGAGGGACCGACGCCGTGGAAGTCGATCTCGGCGCCATGAACGCCGAACATCGCGCCCTGCCATTCGATGGAGGACGGCCCGGCCTCGAGCCACAGGCCGATGCCGGGAAGGCCGTGCACGTTGAGACGGTACCCTTTCTCTATCTTTTTGGCGGGCGTGTTGGCGAGGGAAACCGCCTTTACCCCGAAAGACGAACTTGAGACAGGTATGATCTCCGCTCCTTTAAGCAGGGTCGGCATCCTGGCCTCCGGGGGAAGATCGGCCTCCGGGGCAAATATGACCGGGAAGGACTCACCTTTCGAGGCGTAGACCTTCATGGCGAGGAGCGACAAACCGTAGGCGACGGAGGCCTTTTTGAGGCCTTCGCCATCTCCGGTGATGACCCAAAGGGCGGTATCGGCCTTGAGCAGCTCCTCGGCGGCTGCCTGCCACGCCATGTTCTTGACATCATCCACCCAGAAATGGCCGTCAGTTGTGAGCCCATATTTCTTCAGCGATCCCATAAGCCCCGCTATCCCTGCCTCATCCTTCGCAAGCGCCGTGATCCAAACCCTTTTACTCATTCTCCCTCCGGAAATTTCAGACATCCTGATACAAAACACTATACAATTCTCACATCTAAAGTCAATTGCCCGTTTTTCCTATTGCCCATTGCCTGTCGCCTATTGCCCCGTCTTCTATTCCCATACCGCCATGTTGCATTTCGTGCATATCTCCCGGAACGACCTCTCGATCGCCTCCACGTGTCGTTCGGAAAGCCAGGCCTCACGCAGTGAATTGCCCGCGAGGTCCCCGAAGGCGTAGTCGAAACAGTAGTCGTTGCAGCACAGTATGGCGTTGCCGAGGGCGTTGACGTGGAGCCAACCGAAGTGGCGGCCGTCGATCCCCGCGAAGGTGTTGGCGCACCCCACGACCGCGGTTTTCCCGAAGCGTTTGCGTTCGATCTCGTTCCGGTTGGAAAGGACGCCCCTGTCGTGTAGCATCCCGGCCCTGTCGGAAAGGGCACGGATCGTGCGGACATCGACCGAGGGGAACATGTGCCGTGCGATCCCCGCCTGCCTGTCAGCTTTTTGCGGGTCCGGCTCGTTGAGCTGGATGGATACGCCGCCGAGCTTTGCTGCCGCATATTCGATGTTGCCCATCGTGCGGTGGAAAGCGGCATGCCGCGAAGCCGGCTTTGCATCGTTCTCGCCGATCGTGTTCTCTATCCACCTGTCCCGCTCAAAGGCGCTTATGTTGATGCATACCTGTCCGCCGATGACGTCATCGTATTCGGTTATGAGGTCCACCTTCTTCTTCGTAAGGGCAATGCCGTTGGTGAGGACCAGGCTTTTCAGCCTGTAACGCCTCAAGACCTCGAACATCTCCGCAAGATGCCGGTAAAGAAGGATCTCGTTATAGTGGGCCGTGTAAATGAAGTTGAAACCGGGGGCGACGAGCCCGCCGTCGTCCCTCTCCCGGCACAGGTCGGCTATTATCTTTTCGAAAAGTCCTATCGGCATATGCCGGCGTGCATCCACGGGTTGCGGGTCGTATCGTACCGGGCAGTACCAGCACCTGCCGTTGCAGTAGGAAAACGGGTCGATCTGGGCGGTCCCTATCTTGCTCGAGGAGAGTTTTGACCGTATGCCGTCCCGGCCCGGCAAGGGCGGCGGTGCGTCCGCGTCCCTGACGGTGCGGTTTTTGAAATCAACCCCCGCGGCATGCTCATACTCTTTGAGCGACCTCTGTGTTCCCAGGCCGTAGGGCCCGAGGTCCGGGACTTCACCGGTGCCCATGAGCAGGCTTCGCATGCGGTTTTTTGCCGTGACAGACCTGTCCCCCCAGTCGCCGTGGTCGTCCCAGTGCTTGCGGTCGGGCTTGCGCAGGTAATAATGGTAGACGATGGGATAGTGGCAGTGGTAGATGTCGTAGCCGTGGGTGTAGGCCCTGACCGCGTAGGAGATCTCTTCGCCCTCGAAATAGAGGTCGGGGTCGATGAGGACATCGCGGTAAAGGTCCCCTATGCTGAAGAGGAAGGCCGCCGAGATGGAATACCCGGGACTGAAACGCTCCCGGGGAGGATGAGATACGATCGACGCCTTCAGCTGGATGGAGCCCGCCTCGTTGAAAGGGCCCAGTTTGTACGTCATGTAACGCTGCGGCAGGTTCTGGTCGTCATCCGGGTTGTAGGAGGGCATGAGGTTCGAGATGATCACCTTCGGGTTCCCTCTTCGCTGAAGGTGCCGTATGCCGTCGATGCAGATAAGGTCCCAGCCGTGAGCGAACCGCATGTGGCTGTCGATCTGGAGGACGTAGTCCTCGCCGGCGTAGAGCTTCTGCGTCTCGTGGCGGGCCCAGCAGGCCCCGCGCGACCGCCTGTAATCGGTGTCGATCACCTTGCATTTACGGTCATAGAGCATCTCGAAGAAATCATGATTGTCGTGCTGCCAGTGGATGCCGAAGGTGAGCCCCTCGGGATGGGCCGCCTTTGCGATGCAGTCCGTGATTGTCCTGTCCAGCTCATTGTCCCGGTAGCTGGCGATGCTGACGAAGATGCTTTTCATTTACCCGAGGACGAGGACGGTCACCTGGCTGGGTGCGAGGCTGACACCGGGGGCGTTCATGGAAAGCCCGTTGTGCCCTGTGATGCTCGTCATCCTCTGCGCGGGTGTGCCCCCTTTGAGGACGAGGAAGCTCCCGAGGATGAATTCGGTCGGCCCCATGACGAGGCCCGACGCGACCCCGAGGTTGACCCCGGCGTTGTCCCCGTTGCTGATCAAACCCATCGACATCTGGTTAAGCGACGGCATGCCGTCACAGAGGACCGTCAGGGCGGTCGTCGCCGGGTTTGTCGTCGCCCCCGTGGAAATGTTCGGGTAGGGGATGGGTATGGGCCCTACCGGTGTCGGTGTCAGGCAGACGTCGGGGAAACCGAGGTTCATCCCGCCCGCCATGGTGTTCTGGAACATGCGTGCCTCCTTTCATCCGAGATGGATCTGCTCGGCATCTATCTTGACGTGGCCCTCGGAGATGTGCATCGTGTTCTTCGTGTGCATCGTGAGGGTGCCGTCCACGATCATCCGTGTCGAGGCCGACTGGACCTCCTCGTGCTCCTCCACGTACCGGTAAGCGTTCGTAAACCTCTGCACCGCCCGCCGGACGATGGAATCAAGGGAGTCGGCGATGACCCGTATCCGCCGGATGTTGTTCTCCACGACGTTCCCGAAGAAGGAGCTCTTCTCCAGGGTGACCCGCCCCTCCTCGGCAGTAAGCTCGAAGTCCTTCGACGCCAGGGATATGGCCTCGTCGCTCCTGATGGACATAGCGCCGTCGCGCACCGTCAGGGCCACATCGCCGTCGAAGGCGAGCTCCGTCGTCTTCCCGGCCCCTTCCTGCCTCTCGAGGATCGACACTATATAGCAACAGCCGCCGTCGTCGATGGAAAGGAGGACCACGTCGCCCGCCTCGGGCGCGACAAGGCAGCTCACGGCGACAGCGGCATTGAGTGCCCCCCGGTCGCAGGTGACGACGAAACCGTTGCCTGAACGCCCGGCCACGAGGCCATACTCGAGGACAGGCTGAAGAATTTCGACTTTTTGTGCAGCCACTTTCATTTTAACCTCCCGATGATAGTCTACAAAAACCCATTCTATTTAAATACAGCGCACAACATCAACGACATCACCCCTCTGCCTGAGCGAGGTCGGGATCGGTACCGTAGGCGGAGCCGCGCGACGATCTGTCCCAGATCGTGTGCTCCTCGACGGCCCGATGCATTTTTGCCCTCGCCAGGGCGGCAGAGGTGAAGTCTGCCGCCGTCAGGTCGGCGTGAGAGAAATCGGCAAAGGTCGCGTTGACGTCGACGAACTTTGCCCCCCGGCAGAAGGCCTTGATGAAAAGTGCCTGCTCGCAATTGCATTCCGAGAGGTCGGCGAGGTTCAGGTTTGCCTCCTCGAAACAGGACTGGACGAAATAGGACCCCCTGAGGCTCACACCGGAGAGGTTCGTCCCCATGAAGACCGTGCGCTCGCCCTTTACCTTTTCCAGGACCGCCCCCGTCATGTCGGCATTCATGAAGTTTGACTGGGTGATCTCGGCACCGGTGAAATCGCACCCCTTCATGTCCGCCCCTCCCGCCTGCGCCATGATGAAAGTGGCACCCCGGAAATCCTGCCCCGCCAGGGAGCAGCCCCTGAGGAAAGTCTTGAATATCCGGGCCTTTTTGAAGGACGCCCCCTTCATGTCCGTCTCGACGAAGATGGACTTAAAGAGGTTCGCCCCCTTCATGTCCGCCCCCTTCATGGACGACCTGTGAATGACAGCGCGAGAGATGTCGGCGCCGGAAAGGTCCGCACCGTCGAGCCTTACGTTGTCCATCACGGCCTGGGTCAGGTCGGCTCCCGTGAGTATGGCGCCGGAAAGGTCGGAACCGTTGAGAACGGCCTTCCGGAGGTTTGCCCGGGAGAGTATGGCGCCGGAGAGGTTCATGCGCATCCATATGACCCCTGCCAGGCTCGCCCCGTCCATATTGGCCCCTTCGAAGGTGCACCCCGTGAAGCCCGTGCGGACGATCTTCGCCCCCCTGAGGTCGGCCCCCTTGAAAGAAACACCCTCGAAACGGGCGCCCGACAGGTCCTGTCCCGCGAGGTCCATCCCGGAAAGGTTTGCGTTCTCGATCGTGTCGTCCCGTGCTATGGCTTCGAAGAGTTCTTCCCGCGTCATTACGTCACTTCCGTCCCCTGTCGTCACTTCCGTCCTTCGGCGGCTCCGGCAGCAGTTCCTCGCGCTTGTGGAGCTTCGTCATCTTCAGGTTCGCCCCGTCGAGCTTTGTTTCCCCGACCCCGGTGCGGTAGAATTCCGCGCCATAAAGGTTTGCCTGCCTGAGGTCGGTTCGCACGAGCTTCGACTTCCTCAAGGACCCCTGAAAAAGGTTTATCTGTGTCAGGTTGGAGTCGCTCAGGTTCGATTTGGTGAACCGTGCCTGTTTCGCCGTGACCCCCGACAGGTCCGATCCCCGGAGGTCGCATCCCTCAACAAGGGCCCTCTCGACGGTGGCGCCCCGGAAATCTCCGCCCGAAAGGTCGGACTTCATCCAGCTCGACCGGTCGGCACGGGTGCCGGTAAAATCGCTTTCCGTCATAGCGGATCCCTGTAGTATTCGAGAGTTGTGCATGTCGGCCCCGGAGAGGTCGACCTTCGCGCCCCTGGACTCTATGAATGCCGCCTCGCGCAGGGTGGACCTTGAGAGCTTCGCCTCGTCGATCGTCGTCTTCAGAAAGACCGCCTTCGTGAGGTCGGCCCCGGTGAAATCTGCCCCGGACACGTCGGCGCTGAGAAGATAGATCTGTGACGATAGGGAATCGACGGCCCGGGCGTTCTTGAGGGTGGCCTTTTCAAGCAGTGTCCTTACGATTATCGCCCCCGTCAGGTCCGTCCCCGTCAGGTCCGCCCCGGACATCATGGACCCCGTCATGTCGGCACGGGACATGTCGGCGCCGGGGAACTTTGCTTTTTGGAATATACCCGTCACCATCTTTACCCCGCGCAGGGATGATTTCGTGAAATCTGCCTCCGTCGCAAGCGCCCCCGACATATCCGTACCGTCGAGTACGGCGCCCGCGAGGTTCGTTTTTTGAAGGTTCGCCTTCCTGAGGTCCGCCCCCGCGAGGTCGAGACGGGAAAGGTCCGCCCCCGCCATGTTCCTGCCTGCAAGGGAAAGGCCCCTGGCGTGGCGTTCCGCAACCTCGTCTCGGGTAAGGGGCTTCAAGGGATTGGGGTCGCCGGGGTCGATACCGGCCCTGGCAAGGAGCTTCTTTGCCCAGTCCGGGGTGCCTGCCGCGACCTTCGCGTCATCCGCGGCGAGGCGTTTCATCCCCTCGTCGTAGAGTTTCGCGGAATCGCCGAGGATCTTCTGCCCTGACCGTTCGGCCTCGGCAATCTTCTTTTCGATCTCGGCGTTCATGGTGCCCTGCTTCGTGAGCTTCTCCCGTATCTGCTGAAAATCCTTAGTGACTTTTTCCTGGGCAAAGACGTACGGGTTCTTTCCCTCGGGTATCTTCGGGGGTTCCCTGGCCATCATTTTGTCCAGGCTGATGCCCTTTTTCGCCATCTCCTTCCGAAGAATGTCCATGGCCTCCTTCTCTTTGGCGGCCATGAGGTCGAGCTTTGGCTGTATCCGGGCCATAAGTTCGTCTTTCACCCCCTTGATGAGCCCCTTGACGTCGATGACGGGGACGAGAGCGGCAAGGGCCCCCGGCTCCGATACATCCACCTCCTTCGGTTTCATTTCGGGGGGAGGCGCCACGGCCGGCTTCAAAGCGTCGGCGATCCACTGCCATATGTCGACCCCGGCCTTCTTCGCCCCGAAAAGGTCCCGGCCTTTCGGCAGCGCGAGTGGTTCGGCAGTCCGGGCAGCCGCTTTCCACGATTCCATGCCGACGGTCCCGGCACTCCCCTCCGGGACGGGATAGACGGTGATGAGGAACTGGGGGGCACCCGTGAGGGCTTTCTTCGGGTCCCCGTCGACAGGCGCCGACGGATCTCTCATGGCCGTGAAGGCGCAGAAGTCACCCAGCTCCTGCCGGGCGAGAAGGGCCTCCAGTTCGTCGGCGAAACGGACAAAGGGCTTTCCCTCCTCCCCGCCGAGGACCATCGCGTTCCCCTTTGACCCTTCAACGGGTACGTCCCGGCTTCCGTCACGGGATGCCTGTGCAAGGGATGCCGCAGAGGCGGCGGCGCTCCCGAATATGGGCCTCACCATGATCGTGTCTATGGCGGCCCCGGCGAAGCGGGGTATCACGAGGCCGGCGGGTATTACCAGGGTGTCGGGGTCAGCGTCATCCTTGCCCGGCTTGAGCGCCCAGGCCGCCCTTTCGAAGCGGGCCTCCTGCCTGTTCAATCCCACCCATGCCCGCTTGAGCGTGTACGGCCGAAGGCCCAACGAGCGAAAGGCGGTCATCATGTCCGGATCCTGCATCAGTTCCTCGCGGCACCTCTCGAGGAAACGCATCCCCGAGTCCTGCCAGAGGTCCCGGGGCTTCTCCTTGTACATGTCGAGAATGGCATCGGCATCCACAGCGCCCGGGTTCACCTTCAAAAAGTCGCTCTTGTCGTATATCTCATGGAGGGCGCCTTTGAGCTCCTTCATGTTCTCGGCGTTCTTCTTCGCGATGTCCTCCAGCATGACCGGCACCGCGGAAAGCTTCGATTTTGCCTCGTCGAGGCTCTTTGCGGCCACGGCGAACCCGCTCGTATCGATCTTGATCATGTGGCCGAACCGGGACTTTGCCGCGAGTATCCTCTTTTCGCTGTCGGCGAGGAGCTGTTTCTGTTTGTCGATGAGGGCGAGGGAGTCTTTCACCACCTCGACGGGCGTCCGGACAGCCTTCGGCGCCTTCCCCAGGTGTGCCGCTATCTGGTCCTTGATCTGAAGGGGCAGGTCCATGAGCGTGTCCGCAGCGGCGGAAAGCTTCTTCTTCGCCTCTTCCATCTGGGCCGAGATGTCGGGGGTCAGGGCCCGGTTTATCTGTTTTGTGAACTGCTCGTGGTATTTCTCGATGGTACCGGGGTGCTCGCTTACCCGCTCGCTCACAACATACAGGTGGGCGATGTCGAGGGCCTCGTCGTCCTTTACCTCGGCTGTTCCCCGGGATATGGCGATCCCCTTCTTCGCGTGGGGAAAGAGCCAGACAGTGTCGATGTGGGTGAGGACCTCCTTGAAGAGGGTCTCCCCCTCCGGTTTTGCCGCATCGGCGAGCTGATTCACGAAGAACCGGTGCCTGATCCCGGGAAGACGGGATTCGACGATGGGTTCCTTCGGGTGCATCCCTGCAACGGAGAAGGCCTCCGTGCCGGCGAAGAAGTCCTCGATCTGCTGGTCCTCAGGCGCGGTGTTGAAGTACGTCCAGTTCATGTCGTCGGGGTAGAAGGGCCAACGCTCCTGGAACCATTTATTGTCGTATGTCCCCAGCTTCTTTGCCCGTTGGGGCCATGCGTAGTCGATAGGAGCGAAGCCCGCCGGGTCGGGGCGGTCCGCCGGGGAACCGATGAGACGACGCGGGTCCTCGACGTTCGGAAGCGGGTGTGACTGTTGCCCGGGAGAGGTCGTAACGGGCGCCGCACCCCTGCCCAGGGGGTTCCTGTCGAAACCGCTGCCGCCGAACGCCCGGTCATAGGTGAGAGGCATATCTATGAAGGGCTCCGGCTCCGTTATGCTGTACCCCATCCCGCCGGCCTTCTTCCAGTAGCGGTTGCCGAAGACATAGAGACGCTTCTCGATGGGGCCGAGGCGAACGCTTACCTGCGAGGCGCCGCGGGGTTCCCCGCCGGGGGGAAAGCACCTGCCCCAGACGAGCAGCTCACCCTTTGGCTTGGGCATGGCCATGTCGAGGATAGCGTCCTTGCCGAGCTCTTCCTGTACGAAGGGCCACATCTCCCTTTCGGCGAGGGGATTGGCGGGATCCGTGAAGTCAAAGTATGTCATGACCGTTATGGCGAGGTAATACCTGTTCATAAGGCCGAAGTAGTTGAGAAGGAGGCTGTGTTCAGATTCCTTGATGACTCTCATATTACCCCTGTACGTGATTTGCTGTCTGCTCCACCTGGGTCGCCCCGTTCCTGATCTGCGTGGCTGCGAGCTGCGCATTCTGGCCGGCCTGCAGGATCGTGTTTCCCGTTGTTTGAAGTTGTGCGCCGGAGCTCGTCAGGCCATTGCCGACGGTCACGAGGTGATTGCCCATCGCCTCTATCTGGTTTGCCTGGGCCGTGACGGTCTGCATATTGCTCGTCACTGAGTTCGCAATGGTCGTGATACGCTGCTCCTCCGCAGCGACCCGGCTTATCTGGGCGTTCACGTCACCCTCCGCGGTATGGACCTGGTTCTCGCATGCCTGGACCAGCTGGCCCTTCACCTTGGTCTCCGTGCCGAGGAAATGCCACCAGGTCCTCACCGCCGTCGACCAGCTCGCATACGTCTCCCAGTTGTGGGCATTAACATTCACGTGGAAATTCCGTATGTTAGCTATCTCGGGAAGCTGGATCTCCAGCTTGCCGCCCAGGCACATGTCAACGAGGTATCCCAGCGTGAACCATCCGCGAAAGCCGCACACGATGGATGTGATCAAGCCCAGGATCACCGCGTTCTTGAAACCGACGGTCATATCGAGGGCCCCGTCGGTCTGCTCCTTGATCCCTTCCACGCCGGGGATGATGTTGAACCCGGAATAGTCAGAAGGCGGGTCGTTCGGTGCCCCGACACGGATGAAGCTCTTCTGGTTCGGGGAATGCAGG
>CALMFJ010000109.1 GCA_937862865.1 uncultured Pseudomonadota bacterium
CGGCATCACCGAACACACGACGGGCAAAGACAATGTTATGAGCACGGCAAATCTTCAGCTTCTTCTCGGGAATATGGGCATGCCTTCCGCAGGTGTCAACCCGCTTCGGGGACAGAACAATGTCCAGGGAGCCTGTGATATGGGTGCGCTGCCAAACGTTTTCCCGGGTTATCAGAAGGTGATCGACCCGGCAGCCATCGAAAAATTCGCGAAGGCCTGGGACGTGAAAACACTGCCGGACACGAACGGGATAATGATGCCCCAGATGATGGAAGGACTGCCGGGCAAGAAGGTCCGGGCGTTCTATGTCTTTGGCGAGAACCTTGCCAACACGGAACCGGATATCCGCAAGGTCGAACATGAATTGTCCTCCGCCGAGTTCCTGGTATGCCAGGACATATTCCCGACGGAAACCACAAGGTTTGCTCACGTGGTCTTCCCGGCGGCCGCATGGAGTGAGGACGACGGCACATTCGACAGCAGTGAAAGAAGGGTCAACCGTGTCCGCAAAGTGAAGACGCCCCCGGGCAATGCGAAACCCAATTGGTGGATATTTAAAGAGCTGGCAAAAAGAATGGGCCAGGAGTGGGCTTCAAACAGCGCGCAGGAGATATGGGACAACGAGGTTTCCGTCCTTGCTCCGGCACTGGGCGGGATCAAGTACGCCCGGATAGAGAATGACGGCCTGCAGTGGCCATGTCCGACGCCGGAACATCCGGGCACTCAGTTCCTCCATCGGGACGGTGTGTTCTCCCACGGGAAGGGCATCTTTAACCCGGTAGACTGGAAGGCCCCCGCAGAGGTAACGGACGCGGAGTACCCTTTTGTCCTGAGTACCGGCCGGAGGCTTTATCACTATCATACACGGACACAGACGGGGCGTTCAGGCCTCAATTTCCTTATGTCCGAAGAAACGGTTGATATGTCGGCAGCCGATGCGAAGAAACTGGGGATTGCCCAGGATGAATATGTCAAAGTGAGATCAAGGCGCGGCGAAGTGAAAGTGAAGGCCCGTATAACACCACAGGTGCCCGCGGGCATGGTATGGATGTCGTTTCATTTCCGTGAAGGATCGGCGAACTGGCTCACGAACCCTGTGTACGATCCTGCCACGTTGACCGCCGAATACAAGGCATGTGCGGTTAATGTTGAAAAGCTATAAGAAGTTTTTTAAGAAGGGCCATACAATGAGTATTGAATCGGCATCGCGCTGCGGGCCCGGAGAAATAGCCGGACACAGCTTCGATGAGTTCAGAGAGATGATAAGACAGTTTCACGGCAGTGAAGCCCCCGGTTTGCTTATCGGGGGCTTCATGGTGGCCCTGGCCCTGTGCAACGTTGAGGAGGGAAAGTTCTACGATGCGATCTGCGAGACCCGCTCTTGCCTTCCGGATGCTGTCCAGCTTCTCACGCCGTGCACGACCGGCAACGGTTGGCTCAAGATCGTACCCTTCGGTAAATTTGCGTTAACTCTGTACGATAAGACGGATGAGCCGCACAAAGGTGTGCGCGTATACCTGGACGCGGGGAAATTGAAGGATTGGCCCGAGATCTACGCCTGGTTCTTCAAGCTGAAGCCGAAGGCTGAGCAGGACCGGGCGAAGCTCACGGAGGAGATACGGCAGGCGGGTACGAGCATCCTGACGGTCACCAGGGTATCGGTGAAAGACGAGTTTGCGAAGAAAGCCCACAAAGGAAAGACCGGTGTGTGTCCGCAGTGCGGCGAAGCTTATCCCCTCAAGGACGGAGAGACCTGTCTTGCCTGCCAGGGGAATATGGTATATGTTTGAGCATTGGCCCTGAGCAACAGAAACGCCGGGAGATCTCTTCAGCCGAGGTGCCCAACGCTCGATGAACAACAAGCCCAACCCGAAACGTGTAGCGGTCGCCATAATAGAAAGGGACGGCCGTATCCTGATCGGCAAACGAAAGCGGGGAAAACGCCACTCCAAGAACTGGGAGCTTCCCGGTGGCACGGTTGAGAACGGAGAAACATACGAAGAATGCCTCAGGCGGGAGTTACAGGAAGAATTTGGTGTTGCAGCTCATGTCGGGGAGTTTGTCTGTTCTGCAGAATATACCTATGGTCCTGACTTCACTATCCGGTTATCGGCCTACCGGGCATCACTTGCTTCCGGCGATTTGAAGCTGAACGATCACGATGAGACGCGATGGATACGGCTTGACGAGTTCCCCGGGTATCTGCATGATGAGCTGAGCACGCGTATTTTTGAGACATTAACTTCCGCCGGTCGTTAACCCCGGTGGTCCTCCTTGAAGCTCCTGTAACCCGTTAAATTATCATTGACAGTCTGTTTATACTCTGTTACTGTCTCTGAACCAAAAAAGGAAGGTAGATTATGCGTTATGATGGCAGGGTAGCACGGGTCACCGAAATTGTCGCCGAATCAACCGAGAGTTTTGAGGATGCGATAATGATAGGTTACAAGCGGGCCTCGAAGACGCTCAGGGGCATAACAGGCCTGCGTGTGAAAGAACAGTACGCGGACGTGTCTGAGGGCACCATCCTTAAATTCCGGGTCACCCTTGACGTGATATTCATCCTCGAGGGATGAAACAGTATATCACGCAATGAAGATTCTCGTTACCGGGGCGGCCGGTTTTATCGGTTCCCACCTGGCGGAGCGGGTCCGCGGCCTGGGCCATGATGTTGTGGGCATCGACTGCCTGACCGATTTCTATTCACCGCTTATCAAACACGGGAACCGGAGGATACTGGAGAAAAGGGGGATACATGTCCATCAGCTTGACCTGTCCTCGGCCGATATATCCCCCGTCCTCGAGGATATTGATATTATTTTTCATTGTGCTGCCCAGCCGAGCATATCACCGGACATTCCCATTGCCGAATATTGGAAAGACAACGTTCTGGCAACGCATAACCTGATCGGTCAGGCGGGGCGCCTTCGCTCCCTCAAAGGTTTCGTTTACGTTTCGTCCTCGTCCGTTTATGGCGCATACGCCAGCGGCCCGGAGACTGTCGAGCCCAGGCCTGTCTCGGTGTACGGCATTACAAAACTTGCGGCCGAACAGCTTGTCCTCGCCGGGACGAGAAAAAACGGCTTTCCCGGGTGCTCCGTTCGATTATTCTCCGTATACGGGCCGCGGGAAAGACCTGACAAACTCTATTTTCAATTGATACGCTGTGCCCTGGAGATGAGGCCTTTTCATCTCTTCAGGCTGAGCATGGGGCACGAGCGCAGTTATACCTACGTTGACGATGCCGTAGAGGGGCTCGTGCTTGTCCTTAAGCATATCGACCGGTGCGTTGGCGAGATAGTGAACATAGGGTCTGATACCGCGGTGTCCACGGGCGAGGGTATAAGAATGATCGAACAGCTCACAGGGCGCGTAATCGCAATAAATGAAACAGCCGGCAGGGCGGGGGACCAGGTACGGACACGGGCGAACATAGACAAGGCGCGGGCCGTACTGGGCTTTGATCCCAAATTCGACCTGTATACCGGGCTCGAAAAGCAGGTCGAATGGTTTCATACACACATGGCCCCGCGCCTTCATCTTTTGTAAGGGATCGGTCCGTCTCAGGTATGCACACGAACGATGTCCCAGAGCAGGGCGGCTGTCTGTGCGTGGGTGCCGGGGCCTCCGTCAATCCAGGTGCCGTTTTTCAGGCGGGCTAGCCTTAAATGCTGGTCGTCGAATCTCCGCTTAAAAGGATGCAGGTGATACTGAACGCGGCCGTGAAGAAGCACGGCTGCTGCACAACTGGCATAGCCGGCCCCTGTCACGATATCACTGAAAGCCCACGGGTATCTCTCGACAGGGAATATGTTACGTGAGGGCGTAAAAACCTCGGGCGGACCAGGGATGCCTTTGTCTGTCATTACCCTCTCCGCAAGGTTTTTCAGCACATTGATCTCGTCCCGCGGCCCGCTGTGTATGATACAGCACCCGGGGTTGCAGGAGACCGCACGGACATCGCCGGATGCAGCGGGTGAAATCGGCCGTCTTGCCGTGACGACAAAACAATTGTTGCGGAGCATGGAAGTGTATGTGCTGTCCTGTTCCTCGATCAGGATAGCATCATCGGGCCAGACGGCGTTACTGATGCTGGTGCACATGCTGCTGTACGCCTCCCACCTGAGGTAGCGGGCAACAAGGACCCGGGGAAGTCGGGGTGCCATGGCCTTGAGTTCGCCGAGAAGGCCGAAGGGGAATGTGTCCAGAACGATGCACCGGAAGGCGTGACGTGAGAGATGGTTCGCAAGAAATTCGAGGTACCGGTGTATGTCCGACATCGCTGTACCTGGTACACTGTCGACAGGGCAGGGGAAGTGGGCCCTGGCGGCAGGGGCACTCTTTGTCGAAACGAGGATGCGCACCCGTGCCCTCAAGGTTTCCGGGGCCTGCTCTATTAATGCAAGTGAACGGGCGAGGTGCCCCAGCCCCCCGCCGAGGGCGTAGTAGAGTATCATGTCACAAACGTCCGGTGAGATACGATGTCGGCGATCGTCCTGTTTTCAGCGAGAAAATCATCACAGTACGAACAGGCCTCGTGCTTCGCACCTGACGCTATCAGGGACCTGAATGCACTCAGGGGCCGGCCGGAAACTATTTTTCGCACCGTATCACCGGGGTACAGGCCGAGCGGGGCCATCTGTCCCCGGGCCATGCAGCAGGGGTAGCAGGCCCCGTCAGGGGCGAAGAAAAGATTGAACCAGGGAACATAACAGAAACCCGGGCGGAAGCCGTGGCGCCCGGCGGCAACCTCTCGAAACTCTTCCTCTGTTGTGCCGAAGGGCGCATTATCCTCCAGCTCCGGCCAGTGCCGTACCATCACTGCCGTATCTTCAAGAACGGACGCGGAAGGCAAAAGGCCTTCCCGTATCGGGTCGACAGGGATGAGCTTCCAGGAGATGCCGGCCCCCAAACCGCAGATAAGGTCCCTCAACTCAGGCAGTTTCGCGATATTGAACGAAGTGACAACCGTGTTTACCCGGAGTTTCATACGCCCTCTCGCAGCTATGCGCGCAGCGGCCCGGATGACTGCCTTGTACGACCCTTTTCTTCCCCGCAGCCTGTCATGCACCTTCCGGTCCGCCGAATCGATTGAGAGGGAAACACTATGGACCCCGGCGTCCTCAAGCCGCTTTATCTGCTCTTTGTCCATCAGGAAACCGTTGCTGGTGAGATTCACCTGGACGCCGAGTCGAGCCCAATCGGACAGGATGTCGAAGCATTCAGGGTGAGTAAGTATCTCACCCCCGGAAAAGTGCACCTTCCTGAGGCCCTGTGCCGACAGTTCACGCCCGAGCTTCAAAGCAGTGTCGCGGGCCATTGTCAGGCGCGGTTCGGGCAGGCTGCAGAAAATACATGAAAGATTGCAGCACCAGGTCACCTTGACCTTCACGGCAAGGATGGGGATATCGGGCAAGGGCTCGGCTTTGAGGTTGGACAGGAGGCGCAGGGTCGAAGGGATGGTGCTGATGACGGCGCCCAGGTCCATCAGGTCCCTTTCTGAAGACCGAGGATGGCCGACTCCAGGATATCGGCCTCATGTGATGCCGTGAATTGCGTCGACACGGTCTGAAAGGCGTTGAGACCGATGTTTTTCAACGCATCAGGGGAAAAAGACAGTACGCGCGAAAGAACGTCGGCGGCGCCGATGCTGTCGCCCGCATCGAACAGGAACCCATTTTGCCCGTCGGTGATGACATCGGGTATCCCTCCCGCCCGGCTACCCACGATAACCCTTTTGCAGACCATTGCCTCCAAGAGCACGTTCGGCATGCCGTCATAAAAGGACGGGATGAAGACGATATCGCAGGCGAGATAATAGGGGACAAGGCTTTCCCTGTCAACGAAGGATTCGACTGCCAGGAAGGGAGGATATGATGTATCGATGAGGGCGGCCATATCCCCGGGCAGCTCTCCTACGGCGAGGAGCCTTGCATGGGAGCCCATGCCGTAGTTTTGGAAGACATCGACGACGATGGGCAACCCCTTCTTGTATTTGAGATGGCCGAAGATCCCGATGAGGGGCCGGCCATCGGGTGAGAACTTTGCGCGTAATCGGCGGGCCGTCTCTTCGTCGGACGGGAAGGCCCTCCATCTCTCCGGAATTATACCGACCGGAGTGAACAGTGCCGGCCTTCCTGTCATGCCTTCGATGCGCGCAACCATGTCGCGGGCCACGGCGCAGACGATGTCCGCCCGTTCTGCGGCGAACTGTACCATCCAGCCGCGTGACGGATCATGGCTTATCCTGTCGAGGTCGTTGCCGCGGAACATGACAACGCTGGGTGTTTTGAGCCATTTTCCCCAGAGGGCGGCGAGGTAACCCGGTATGCCGCCGCCGAAGCCGACAAGAACGCATCCCTCCATGGCCCGCCGCTTCAGGAAGAAGAGCCTCTCCAGGTCGTCGTGGGCATTGATCGCGGTCCATTGGCCTTCGAGGTCCTCGAAAACGAAACCTTCGTTCCCGTCGGCATCTCGTTTGCGTATCAGGTGGAGCACATTGAGGGAATGGCCCCTGTCACGCAGGCTGTTGACGAGCCTCCGCGACGAAACGGCCATCCCGCCCCCGCGCCCGAACTGTTCCGTTATCCAGACGATGCGCGCCATTAACTGTCCTGAAAGGAGTCTGCGGCAACGGCCCCGCCTCCGATGTCCGAGAGATCGCTGTCCGGTCCGCTGTCCCCGGAGATGTCATCCGCGCTGTCCCAATCACCCGAGGCGCCTCCTCCACCCATTTCGCCGCCGCCGGCCTGAAAAGTATCATAGTCCGAAAGGCTATACGTGTCGCTGTGCCATCTATGATAGGGCGAGTAATAGCCGTATCTGTAGGCGTCATCTTCGTTGAGCCCTATGACCGCGCAATCCGGGCAGACGGTACCGGTAGAGCTCGTGTGGGTATGCATGACGCATATGGGTTTGCCGCACGCCGTACAGACGGCCGTCGCCATTTCGCTGCACATGGCAAATGTCAGGAAACCTGTTCGCTGTCCGCATTGGCTCATCTTCCACCTCCGGAGGGTCCTTGTGCACCTGGTATGGGGGCAACCGCCTTATATGCCCCCGCCATCAGGTCGAGAAGCAGTGAGGCATTGAGCGGTTCGGTATCTCTGACGATCCTCCTGAGCGACAGCAGGATAACGTCCCCGCGGGGGGATTGGCGGACACGCACCACTGCATCCGAAGGAAGCTTGAACTGACCGGTGAGGCTCGTCCGGGCCCTGTCAAGCTGTATTCTTACCCTGATACCCAGTTTCCTCCGGTATTTTTTCTTTGTTTTCCACTTGCCCCGGGGGTTTTTCTTTTTCAGCACCTTTTCCATCGAGTGCTCGACAATTCCCGCCATGAGCCGCGTCCCGTCGATGAGCCGGCACTCGAGGTTCAGCACGGGGCGTTTGTAGAACCTGTCAATGCATTCGGGATAGGCGAAAGTTGAGTACTTCTGACCTTCCTTGACCAGGAATTCCTTTTCGAAGGGGGGCTTCAGAGATGCACTCAGGGTCACGGGGGAATTTTTTGCAAGGTCAGGGCCGATGCACGTGAACAGCGGGGTGAGCACGGACTGTGCATCGGTGTTGTACCGGTCATCATTCCATTTCACGGCCTTGACGATGGATATCACGGTAAGGAGAATGCTCGCCAGGAGGAATATGAGCCAGAAAATGGACCATGCGAACGTCAGGACCGCAAAGATCACGGAGCTGATTATGAAAATAACTATCCTCAACCTTGTTTTTTTCAGCCTGGGTTTCAGCGAATCCCTGAAAGCCTTGAGCGAACCCGCCATGTCAAGGATCTCGGGGGCCGGCCATCGCCCGTGAATCTTACCGGCAGCGTACAATTCCTTTCCTTTATCGATCGAATACGGCATTGCCATTACCTCCCAACAATGATGCGTAAAGCGTTCCAAGCCGCTCTGAATATAAACGTGCCGTGAAAACGCGCCGGGCTTTGTCGCGCGCCGCCGACGCGAGCCTCGTGCGCATGGGCCGGTCATCCATCAACGCCTCGAGGGCATGCGCCAGCGATCGCGGTGAATCGGGAACCGTCAGCATGCCGTCCACCCCGTCATCAATGATCTCCCGGATCACGGGCAGGTCCGACGCCACGACCGGGGTCCCGCTTGCCATGGCTTCAATGATCTTCAGCGGACAGCACCCCTGCAGTTCGTTCCGCGGGCCCCTCGCGAGGGGCGCCACGCAGGCATACGCCTGCCCATAAAGGGATAGGGCCGCAGGGTGAGACAGCCGGTCATGAATGATTGTCCGTTGGGCGAGACCGCGTGCCGCTATGTATCTCCTGAGGCGGGACATGTTTCTCCTGTTCGAGGCGATGACAACGAGGAGGAAGTCCTGCCGGTGTTTGAGGTGGGCCAGGGCGTTGACGAGGGTGGGGATGCCCTGCCATGCGGCAAGGGTCCCCGTATAAAGTATGACCTTATCGGCCCCTGATATCGATGCTGCGATACATTGCGGTATCTCAGGGTCACCATCAATGGACGTCCAGGCTGTGGAATTGGGTACGAAGCTGATCTTCCCGGGCTCGCATCCGCGCTCCGTGAGGTAGCGTGTGGTCCGGGCAGATATTGAGATCACCCGGTCGGAGAGCTTCAAGCATTCATCTTCCATGGCCCGGAGGCGCCGTATAAACGAAGAGTTGCGGGCGAGGCGAGGAAAGCGGGCGGGTAGTTCAACGGACGGCAGGCCGTTCACCTCGAAAACGGTCCGGCCCTTCCTGGATATGCTGTGCCCGAGAAGGGGGATCCCGCTCCAGATATCACGGAAATGGATGATGTCCGGCGGGTCGTCGATCATTGTATCGGCTTTACTTGAAACAAATCTCCCGAACGCCTCGCTGCGGCGCAGGAGATTTTCTTCGTTTAGCGCGCACGCATGCACGGCCGCGGAACTTTCGGGATCGCGAAAGCTGCCTGAAGTTCCAAGGCACAAAAGCGTGGCGCGGTACCCGTTCTCCTTCGCTGCGAAGAGGTTAGACCTGATGTGCGCCTGGGCACCTTTGTGCCCGGGGTATGCATCGAATGCTGTATAGAGGAGTTTCATTCCGGCCATGATGATCGGGGCGCCGCACACCCGGAGCCCCACCGTGGTATCCTGTCCTGTCTGTCGTGCAATAGTTTGACCGCTGTGATAATTGTTATATTGGATGCAAGAAATGTCAAATGTTTTGCATACCGGACACCATTCCGGCCCGAGTATTCCCTTTACCACGGAAATCGGTTTGCGGGGTCAAAAACTGTAGACGAAACCGACACCGTACACGAAATTGTGGTTCACAGGGCCGTTCGGGTTGTAGGAATCTTTTATGTCCGCCCCCGCCGGTGCCGGGTATTCCCTGCCCGCATTTCCTGAAAGTGGGAACCAGTATTGGACTGTCGGCTGGACCACGAACGCTTTTGTCACGTTGATGCTCAGTCCCGCCTTCAGCATGCCATCGTGAAAACCCTGGTATTTCGCACCCGAGTAAGTGCCCGCCGAGGGCTGGTATGTTCTCCAGTAGTCACTATCGCCGATGAAGTATCCGAATGATGCCCCGAGGTCGAGGGCAAAGGTTTTATTGAAGGGGACCGAGTGCGAGAAGGAGAGATTGATGTATGTCCCTGTATAGCTGTTGATGTCGCGGTAGATCGAGAGCGTCGGTTTGGAAACGATGTCATATGCGGCGCTTATGAAAAATTCCTCAGTCTCGTCCGCATATTTCGTCCCGTAATAGATGTAACCTCCCGTGAGAGAAAGCTTGTCCCGGGTATACGTATAGCTTAAGGTTATGTCCGTCTCGTCCCAGCCCTTTTTAAATTCGTTGCTGAAGGCGGCGGTCTTCGTATTCCGTTGGTTGGTGTCGAGGTTTCCCCAGAAAGTCACGGAGAACCCCCTGTACGAAGCGGATAACGAGGGCTGAATAACGAGCCCGCTCTTCCCGATCTCGTACCCGCGGAATATATACCGGTTATAAACGCCGAGCGATGCGCTTCCCGTTACCGGGGCGGCCTCAGGCCCCTTTGCTTCCTCACCCATGACACAAAGGGTCGGAAGGAATATCAATGCCGTAAAGACCATGAAAAGAATTTTGCGCGTCCTCATACCGTTCCTCCGGGTCGCATGATATGCTGCATATTCCCGGATTAAAGCAACAAACGTGCCGAATATTGTAAGTTTCGGGAATAACTAATGATTAACGAGAGAGTCTGAGGTCTTGAATGAAAAAAAGAACAATTATGTTACAATGGGGGAGGGCAAAGTCCGCAGCCGTACAATATTGTTATTCCGTGCGGGCGCTCTGATAGCGCCCGCATGAACTATAGCGGTCTTCTGCGGGGACCGCCTAAACAGAGAACGGGTAGTTGCCCGTGAAGCATGCATCGCAGAACCTTCTACCGGCAACATCCCTCAGGTCCGTTGGGGACAGGTAGCGGAAGCTGTCCACACCGAGGAGGTTTTTGAGCTGTTCGTCGGTGCGGTTCTTGGCGAGCAGTTCGCCCGGTTTGGCCATTGCCATTCCCATGAGGCAGGGAAAACGCGGCGGAGGCGCCGTCAGCCGCAGGTGCACCTTCGTGGCCCCTGCCTCCCGGAGTTTCGGGATCAGGACGAGGGCGGTCGAACCCCGCACAAGAAGGGAGTCGATGAGGAAAACTTCTTTCCCCTTGACCAGTTCACCGTTGATCTGGAATTTTCTTTCGGCCTGGCTGTACCTGTCCTTTTCCGTCGATATGACGAAGATCCTTCCAATCTCCCCGATCGCGACTATCGCCATTTTGAAAGAGATGCCCGTAGCATGGTGAAAACCTGAAGCTGCCGGTATGGCGGCCCGGGGGATAGGGACAACGATGTCCGCTTTTTCCGTTTCAAGCTGGGCAAGCTTTTGCCCGATCTTTTCCCTGAAATCGTAGGCGTTCGTCGAGAACACCGTACTCGCAGGGGACGCGTAGTCAAGGCATTCGACAATGCACGGGTGCGGGTTGGGCTGAGCGAACGCTCGCGTCTGGACATCATCGCCGTCGAAGATTGCCATCTGTCCCGGTTCAACATCGCCGATCCATTCCAGGTCGCCGTGGAATGCGCACGTTTCGGAGGCTATCGCCCACGCACAATCATCTTCTTCACCCCGGCGCGCTATTGACAACGGCCGGAAACCAAATGGGTCACGGGAGGCGACGAGATTGCCGTTGTGCAGGATGATCATGCTGAAAGCGGACCGGTTCCCGAGGATGCTCAGTGTGTTCTGGATCTTGTCGAACATGTCAGAGCCGTGAGACCGTGCGATCATATGAAGGATGAGCTCAGTATCGATATCGGTCTGGAAGAGGCTGCCGAATTCTTCCATCATCTGCCGGTACCGCGGGATATGGCCATTGTGGGTCACGGCCATCCTTTCCTTCTTGAAGCTCCCGACAATGGGCTGACTGTTCCGTTCCGTCGTCTCGCCCGTGGTCGGGTAGCGGACATGACCGATGGCGGCCGTCCCGAAGCTCAGTTTGGCCGGAAACGTGGACTGAAAGACAGAGCCCAGCTGCCTGAACTCAAGAAAATTGCCTCCGCGCATGCTTGAAACGATACCCCAGCTTTCCTGACCTCTGTGTGAAAGGTTCTGCAGTCCCATCATAACCTCGGCGGGGGCATTGCCTCTTCCGATAAATCCAAAAACACCGCTCATAGTGGCCTCACATTCCTTTTGTCGTTAATACAGTACCATTTCGCAGATTGTGATTCAATAGGGCTTTAACGCGCCATCGTCTTTATCTTACCCGGTGCTTTCTATTACTGGGACCGGTTTTATGCAGAATATTCATTTGTTCTTGCGCTGTTTTTCCATTAGAATAACCCGATGGAACATCTGGACCTGAAAGGCAAGAAATGTCCCGTGCCGGTCATCGAAACGAAGAATTTTCTCGAGACGAGAGCTGTCGAGGAGATCGAGATCGTCGTTGACGATCCGGCTGCGAGTGAAAATGTGCGCCGGTTCCTCGCTTCGAGGGGGTATTCCACGTCCGTCGCGGAGGAAAACGGCATCTACAGGATAGAAGGGTGTCTCGACGAGGGGCCCCTTGCCGGCTCACCTCGGGGGCAGCGGTCTTTGGTCTACATAGATGGCGAGTCTATGGGCCGGGGGAGCGAAGACCTGGGCAAGGTCCTGATGCGGGCCTTTCTCAGCACGATCAAAGAACTGGAGATACGTCCGTGGAGAATGGTCTTCGTTAACTCCGGGGTCAGGCTTGTCACGACGGACTCCGGGTACATGAGCATTTTGAAAGATATTGAAGAGCGGGGCGTCGAGATCATCGCATGCGGCACGTGCCTGGATTATTTTGATCTGAAAGATAAGATTGGGGTCGGCCGCATCAGCAATATGTTCGAGATAATGACCTCATTCAACGAAGCAACAAACGTCATCAGGCCTTAAGCGGGCACACGGGACCCAGCCGATCATGATATACCTTGACAACGCCGCCACGTCGTTTCCCAAGCCTTCCGAAACAGTGGAGCATCTCACCAATTTTGTCGCGAACGTTGGGGGAAACCCCGGACGGAGCGGCCACACACTCTCCCTGGAGGCTGCGCGCATCATATTCGAAGCCCGTGAAAGGCTCACATCTTTCATCGGGATGAAGGATTCCGAACGCCTGATCTTCACCCAGAACGGGACGGAATCCCTGAATGCGGCGCTTTTGGGCCTCTTGAAACCCGGCGATCACGTTGTAACGACATCGATGGAACATAACTCTGTCATGAGGCCCCTTGAATTTCTCCGTCAGGGCAGGGGGATAACATACACGGCCGTGTCATGCAGCTCCGAAGGATTTGTCGACCCCGAACACATCGCAAGGGCTGTTACGCCGAAGACGAAGGCTGTTGTCATTAACCACGGGTCGAACGTTACCGGCGCTGTGCAGCCTCTGTCGGGAATAAAGAAATCGATCGGGGCTGTGTGCCTTATCGTCGATGCGTGCCAGACCATCGGGTCCACAGCAGTCGACATGGAAGGGCTCGGTGTCGATATTCTCTGTTTTTCCTGTCACAAATCGCTCTTTGCCCTGCAGGGCGTGGGAGCTTTGTATGTCCGGGAGGGCATCGATCTTGTCCCGCTCAAGTTTGGCGGAACGGGGAGCCGTTCGGAATCGATAGAGCACCCCATGTTCCTTCCGGACAGGTACGAGTGCGGCACACCGAACACCCCCGGGATAGCGTCGCTTCTCGGCGGGCTCACATTCATAGAAAAGGAGGGCCTTTCGAAGATCGAAGCGAGGAAGCAAAGACTGCGGACACGCCTCGTCGAGGGCTTGAGGCAGGTACCCGGAGTTCATGTCTATGGCCACGGGGGAAGGGGCACGGGATCGTATCTCGCCATCGTCAGTTTTAATATAGAGGGCATGCTGCCCTCCAGTGCAGGCTATGAACTCAACCAAAGGGAAATGTTCGTCAGGATCGGGCTTCATTGCTCGCCCGCAGCCCACCAGACGGTAGGGACATTCCCCGGAGGCGCCCTGCGTGCATCCCCGGGATATTTTACCGAAGAGACTGATATAGATGCATTCGTGGAGGCGGTCAGGGAAATTGCCGGCACGTAAATTCCTCCTCCTTTTTGATTCTATTCACGATGTGCTTCGTGCCGAGAAGCTCTTTAAGGAACATTCCGTGGCGAACGAACTGGTCCCCGTCCCGAGGAATTTGAGTTCGGACTGCGGGATGTCCGTATTACTTGACAGCGACATGGAAACAATTGTCAGGGTCCTCGCCGGTGTCCGGGCGACGGGCATCTATGCGTACGACGGACAGGACTACATTCCGGTGCAAATCGGCAGCCCGGAGTGACTCCGGAAATTAATCCAAGCAATTCAGAAGGTTACATCGCCACCTCCCACTTGACAAATCACAGCCCGATGAACAGATTTATTTCACAATGATGAAATAACAATTTCACAGGAGGATCAACGTATGTTGTGGACAGATGGTTTTGGCATGTTTGGAAGAGGCCTCGATCCCTGGTCTGAGTTCCAGCGGATCGAAAACGAGATGAACCGGGTCCTGTCCAGATTTGTCTCGCCGTCGACGAGCGATTTTCCGGCAGTCAACATCTGGACCGATGGCGAAGAGACGGTGGTAACTACCGAGATTCCCGGCATCAACGCAGGGGCCATCGATATTTCGGTTGTGGGCAAGACGCTCATCCTGAAAGGGGCACGGGAGCCGGACCAGCTCGCGAACGGGAACTCCTACCACCGGCGCGAACGGTGGTACGGACAGTTCACGAAGGCCATCGAGCTGCCCTTCACCATAGAGGCTGAAAAGGTCAGTGCGGGCTTTTCGAACGGTATTTTGACGATCCGGCTGCCCAGGTCTGAGGCGGAGAAACCGAAGAAGATCTCGATCAAATCAGTTTGAGGAGGACCGCTATGGCCGATAAAGCAAAAGATGTGCAGAAGAAAGAGGCCGGGAAGACCGATATTGCCGAAAGGACGAGGGCAGCGAAGATATACAATCCCGATGTCGATATAATTGAGGGCAAGGACAGGATCATTGTCATCGCCGATATGCCGGGTGTCAATGAGAATTCTGTGGATATCACGCTTGACGAGAATGTCCTGACGATCTACGGAAAGGTCGATTGGAAGGTACCGGACAAGATGAAGCTTACCCATGCCGAATACGGGGTCGGGGATTACCAGAGGATATTCACGATATCCGGAGAGATCAACAGGGAAAAGATCGAGGCCAACGTTAAGGATGGCGTTCTCAGGTTAACAATGCCCAAGAACGACGCGCCCAGGATGAGAAAGATAACCGTAAACGCGGGATGAACCCCATAGATACCTTTTGCGCCATCACGCCTTACGGGGTCGTCAGACCCTTATCGCGTCGTGCGGGCACATTTCCTGGCAGCAGTAGCAGCGGATGCAGGCGGAGTAGTCAAAGTGGAGGGTATCGTTCCGGATGCTGACGGCATGCGACGGGCACACCCGCACGCATATGCCGCAAAGCCGGCAATTTTTCGGGTTGCCCTTTGGTTTTTTCACCATGATGGCGCGCAGGGCCTTCTTCAGGGGCGAAGGTAAGTTCCAGTCGGTGGCGCAGGATGGGGGCATGGCAAACGAAGGGACTGAGGGCATGCCGAGGTCGACGACCTCGTAGGGTGTAAGAAGGCCGTTCATTCGCGCGCATTCGGTCACGGGATGCTCCGCCCCGGGGCACAGACGCTGCTCGATGAGGTCATCAAGGGCCAGGCCATTCCGGGAAAGGGCTATAATACCCAACTCACTCGGCGCCCCGTTCGACGGGCCGTTGCCGGACATGCCGAGTATTCCGTCAAGAATGTTGACGGACGGCATCGCGATACTGTGAATATCGACAAGGATCGAGGCGAAGAGCGCCCTGTCGATCCCTGCCCTGAGGTGCCATCGCCCCTTGGCGAATCCCCGCACGAAGCCGAAGGTGTTCTTTACGGCAAGGGTCATTCCCATCATGCCATGTGTTTTCAGTTTGGGGACATTGATGATATGGTCATACTGCCCGGGGTCTTCGCCGAACAGGAATTCATGGTAGGGAGAGACGCCGTCAATCCGCTTGATGACGTCCTTGGTGAAGGGAACGATCGTAACGCCCAGATGCGTGAGCATATCGGTATACTGCCCGGCCTTCAAAACGCGTTCGAGGGATTCGTACCCGGGGCTGTCACCGAGACAGACCGTGCACGAATGGTCTTTCAAAAGCTCGATCAGGGCCGAAAGAAATACGGGGTGGGTGGTAACCGCCCGTTCAGGCGCCTTTCCCGAAAGCAGGTTGGGTTTGACAAGCACCCGCCCGGTTATCGAAAGGCCGGTCTCTTGAAAGCCCTTTTCGATGAAGGCCTTGATCGTCGGGGGGTCGTACGACTTAATTTGTCCCGCTACTATCTTTTCCATCCGGTCTTTCCCGGGAGAAACTGACCTCATTGAACCGTATGCAGAAATCACCCTCTTCGACCTTCCAGCAGATCATGCTCTTGCCGTCCATGAGCTGGTAAAGTACGGTATACCCGGGGTGCTTTTTGCAGGGGACGGGGCGGTCCGTCCGGATGGGACCCTTCAGGGTGAGGTCCTCGATGATGCTGTCTATCTCGATATTGAAAAGCCTGTAAAATTCGCTTTCGTCCGTGATCAGCCCCTCGTCGGTCCGCATTACGAAATGGTCCTCGGAGCGGTCGACGGAGAGTATGGTGGTGCCGAACGGGCTGTAAACCTCGAAGAACAGCATGTGGGGATAAGCGACCTTGAGCGATATATCACCGGTATATTGCCTGTCCTTGAGCATGACATCGATCTCACCCAGGGCTTCCATGTAATCGAAGCTATCGGGCCATGCAATGGATACAGGCTGTTTCCCGGTGTGGGAACACGCAAGGAGGAGAAAGGGCAGGGCGAGAAGGACAATGACGCTCTTCCGCATCATTTTTTCTCTTTGATCATGTTGAGCTTCTGCTGAACAGAATTCTTTTTTGACGGGTCCTTTTCCAGGGACACGGATTTTTCGTAGTGATGTACGGCCTTTGCATAATCCTGCAAAGCGGCATAGATGTCGCCGAGGTGTTCCTGGATCGTGGCGTCTTCTGGCATGAGAATGCTGGCTTTCTGGACCTCCTCCAGTGCGGCCTTTAATTTCCCCTTCTTGAAGAAGACCCATCCAAGGCTGTCGATGATATACCCGTCTTCCGGCCGTTTCGCGAGCGCCTTTCTGATCATGGACTCGGCCTCCTCGAGCCTGATACCTTTTTCGGCATAGGTGTACCCTATGAAATTCAAAGCGCTCGGGAACTCCGGGTCTTTTTTCAGCACGTCATACATCATGGCAAGGGCTTTTTGGCTATCACCTTTTTTTTCGTGGAGCATGCCGATCTGATAGATCACGTCGAGATTGTCCGGCTCGAGCTTGCGCGCCTCCTCGAGGACCTTAATGCCGTTGGCGAAGTCATTTTTCTCTTCATACAGCATCGAAATAAGGATATACAATTCGGGTTTCTTCTCTATCTCCGGGAGGTACTTCGATATTGCCTGAATACCATCGTCTACCGTCCCTGATTTGATGTAGATCAGTGTCATCTGCTTGAGGGCCATGAGAAACTCTTCGGACTTCGGGTTGATCTTGTTGAGCTCCTCGAGGGCCTTTTTCATATCGCCCTTTTCCCTCCACGACATCGCGAGGTATATTCTGATGGTATCATCGCTCTTGCCGGCAAGGGCGAGACTGAAATCCCGGATCGCATCGTCATACCGGCCGGTCTCGTAATGGAGCAGCCCGATACGGACACGAAGCGAGATGTCATGGCGATTGAGGTCGGACAGCTTTTCAAACTGCACAATGGCCTTGTCGTATTCCTTCTGCCTGATAAAGATCGTGGCCAGCCGGGAACGGGCCTTTTTATCGGTGGGGTCCTGCGCGATAACAGCCTGATAGTACTCGATGGCTTTTTTCAGGTCGCCTTCGATCTCGTATATCGTAGCGATATCAAGAAGGGCCGGAGAGAAATTGGGCTTGAACTCCAGGGCCTTCGCAAGGTATCTCTTGGACTTCGTGTAATCCTTGATCTCCCCGTAAAGCCGCCCGATATAGTACAGTGCTATGACGTTGTCCTCATCGTAGGCGAGTATCTTCTCATAGATCGAGATGGCCGCGCTGTACTGCCGTTCCCCGATATAGATCGAACCGAGGTACATGTAAGCCTCGGTATCTTCGGGATTAAGTTCTATGCATTTCTCATAGGCCGCCTTGGCCTTGTACGTTAACCCTTTTGAGGCCTGCACCCCCGCCATGAACATAAGCGCGGTCCTGTTGTCGGGGTTTATGGCGAGCGCCTGGTTGAGGAGCTCCTCAGCCTTTGCAAAATCGCCCTTCTTGGCATACAGTGACGCGAGTGACGTCCTGATCTCCGAGGAAGAGTTGTCCTGCTTCAGGGCCTTGGTGTAATACTCGAGGGCTTCGGCGTGGTTGCCCGTCGATTCACTGATATGGCCATGAAGGAAATACCAGATGGAGTCGGAAAGGGTGGCTGCATTGACCTGCGCTCCGATGAGCAACAGGAACACGATAATGGCTGACTTAATTCTCATGGTCTCAATATTACCATAGAAGGTCCACGAAATCTAACCGCAGAAACTGAAGAACGAGCACCGGTTCATCGTATGAGCCATCCGATGCGCGACCACCGAATGTAGTTAAGGGCGCTCATCGCGTTGCCGTCCCAGGAGAAGTATATGATAAGTGCCTTGCCGACCAGGTGCCTTTTGTTGACATACCCCCAGTAGCGGCTGTCGAGGCTATTGTCCCTGTTGTCCCCCATCACGAAATAACTGTCCTTCGGAACGGTAACCGGGCTCAGGTTGTCCTTATCGACGAAGGGGACAAAACCGCGCTGGCCGGGATCGGGCCTGAAATGCCCCCACGGGTCCGGTATCCTCTTTCCGTTGATGTATATGGCCCTGTTCTTGATCTCTACCTTTTCGCCCTCTGTCGCGATGACGCGTTTGATGTAATCTTTGCTCGGGTCTTCCGGGTAACGAAAAACGATGATGTCTCCCCGCCGGGGTTTGCCTGTCGTAGCGATGACATTGTCCGTAAAAGGCATTTTAACAACGTAGCTCATCCTGTTCACGAGGAGATGGTCGCCGACGAGCAGGGTGGGCTCCATCGACCCGGACGGTATCTTATACGCCTGTATGACGAAGCTTCTCACGACAAGCGCTATGAGGGCGGCGACGATGATAGACTCTATATATTCCCGTGTCTTGCTTTTTTTTCTGTTCATCACTGCTCCTTGCGTCTTCCTTCCGCCCGGCATGTCGTCGTCTACATCTTTACAGGTGCCGACACCCCTATAAGACCGAGGCCGTCCCTGATGACATCGCGCAGAACGGCGAGGAGCAGGAGACGGGCCCGCACGAGCCCGATATCATTACCCAGCACCCGGGTCTTGTTATAGTAGCTGTGGAAACGGCCGACAAGCTCGATCAGGTAAAAGGTCACCCTGTGCGGCTCGAGGTTCCTGGCGCTGCCCTCGAGCACGCTGTTGTAGCGCGTTATCCACCTGATGAGGTCGAGCTCCTCTTTCACTGCCAGAAGAGTGCAGTCAGCGTCATCCAGTTTCTCTGTATCGATACCGGCATCCCGGGCGTTCTTGAAGATGCTCTCTATCCTTGCGTGTGCATACTGAACGTAATACACCGGGTTCTCGTTCGATGTCCTTTTGGCCAGATCGAGGTCAAACTCGAGGTGGGCATCGCTTTTGCGCATCAGGAAGAAGAAGCGGCAGGCGTCGCGCCCGACTTCGTCCATGACCTCCCGCAGGGTGGTGAATTCCCCTGAACGCGTGGACATGCCCACCGGTTTGCCATCTTTAATGAGCGTTACAAATTGTATGAGGAGGAACCTGAGGTCCTCTTTATTTCTTCCCAGGGCCTGAACCGAGGCGCGCAGGCGCGGAATATAACCGTGATGGTCCGATCCCCATATATCGACCAGGGTGTCGAACGATCGCTTGTATTTGTCAAGGTGATATGCGATATCGGATGTGAAATAGGTCTTCTGCCCGTCAGATTTTATCAGGACCCTGTCCTCGTCCTTCTCATAAAGGCTTGTCTTGAACCAGAGGGCCCCGTCGCGTTCGTAGGCGATGCCCCGCTCCTTGAGGATGCTGAGCGTTTCGTCGACGATGCCCGATGCGTACAGGGTCGATTCAAGGAAATACCTGTCGAAGGCCACGCCGAAGTTGCCGAGGTCTGTCTTGATGCCGTCCATTATGAAATTGCTTGCGTAGGACGCGAGGAACCCGACCGCGTCTTCATCACCCTCCGGTACCGGGACGTTCTCGTCGATGACCTTGCGGGCGATCTCCCGTACGTAATCACCCTGGTAAAGGTCCGGGGGGTAGTCGACAGTCTCGCCTTTTAACTCTTTAAGCCGCAGATACGCGGAGCGGCCGAGGGTCCGTATCTGGCGGCCGGCATCGTTGATGTAGTATTCCCGGCCGACCCTGTGCCCGGTCCTCTCGAGGAGGTTCGCCAGCACATCCCCGACGGCGGCGCCTCTTCCGTGGCCGATATGTAAGGGCCCGGTTGGATTAGCGCTCACGAATTCAATAAGCACGTTGCGGAGCGAGCCCACATCGGGGTAGAGGAGGCCGACGCCTTCCGATGCAACCTTCCGGAGCATCTCCTGCCACAGGTGATCCTTCAGGGAAAAATTTATAAAGCCGGGACCGGCGACAGATACCGATTCACAGGATTCATTGCCCTGCATGGAATCGACGATCTGGCGTGCGATGTCTGTGGGCTTCTTTTTGAGGTGCGGGGCGAGGATGAAGGCGATATTTGTGGAGTAATCGCCAAATCCTTCCTCACGCGGCGTCTCTATTATGAAATTCAGCTTTACATCGGCCGGTATCAGCCCGCGTGAACGGGCATCATCTACATAATTATTTATTATCTTTGCCGGAATCGATCTGAGCATCCCCGTTGTCCTTTTTTATCTGAAGGTCTCTCGTGAAATCAGGGCATCTCAGGGACACGTCTTTTCCATGGATGAATTTCTTTGTGCATTGCTCCCGCCACGCACATACCACACAAAGGGTCGGTTCATCGCTCAAGGTTTCCTCCGAAAAGCTCACTGTACAATTCAGTTTTGATCTCCTTAAGAATGGGCCATTCACGCCGGATGAGCTTCAGCCTGTCGAGGTCGACATCGGCGAGAAGGACCGTGTCCGACCTGCCTGTCGGACCTCCGATGAGCTCTCCCTCGGGGTTGACGCAAAAGCTCATGCCGTAGAAATCCTGGGCTTCTTCACTGCCCACCCTGTTCACGCGCATAATATAAATTCCGTTCGTTATTGCATTGGATGATATGACCGTCTGCCAGATGTGCTGGGATTTAAAAGCACATGATGTCGGGGCAAAGACAATATCGGCCCCCTTGAGGGCAAGGATCCGTGATCCTTCCGGGAAGAAATTGTCCCACGACATCTGTATCGCGAACCTTCCATGGCGCGTTTCAAACACGGGGAGCCCGGCATCGCCCTGTGCAAAATAGAATTTTTCCTCCCACAAAGGGATATCGGTCACATTCAATTTTCTGTATACGCCCCGCGTCCCGTCGCCATCGAGCACGACGGCAGAATTGAAATAACGTCCGCCGGCCTTCTCGAAAAGAGGCAGGATAATGACCGTGTCCGTACCCTTGACCTGCTCCCGGAAAAGCCTGACCGTCTCCCCTGATGCCTCCTCGGCGAGCGCAAAGGCTGCATCGTCGCGGTCCTTGGGAAACCAGCGAAGGTTGAAGAGCTCCTGGAAACAGATGATCCTGGCGTTTTCGTTGAGGGCGACGCTGAGAAGCTTCATCGCCGTACCGATGTTCTTGTCCCTGTCATTGGTGCAGGCAAACTGTATTCCGGCTATTTTCATGGGCCCCGACTATCGACCATCCTTGTGTTTTTTCGCCCCTGATGGACCGGGGACGGCAACGCAGATAATACCATAAAACGGACGGGTTGTGGCGTAAAACTCCTTAATTTATCCGCTTCTTTTACGCTTAATGCAAAGAAACGTACCAGATGAAATTAACGCATGTCAAGGAAAAATAAAGATGAATAGAGATGCGCCCGGGCAAGGGAAAATTCCTCTCCCGGGCGCGGCAATTCTCAATAGTTCTCGGCAAGAAGTTCGTAGTAGGCCTGAGGATGATCGCACGCCGGGCATTTGTCGGGTGCCTCCGCGCCCTCGTGGACATAGCCGCAATTTCTGCAGCGCCACTTTGTCGGGGAAGATTTTTTGAAGACGGTTCCCATGTCGACATTTTTGAGGAGGATGCGGTAACGTTTCTCATGTTCCATTTCAACCCGGGCAATCTCGCGGAAGACGCGGGCAATTTCGTCGAACCCTTCCTGGTCAGCCACCCTGGCTGCTTCGGGGTAAAGAACGGTATGCTCGTGGTACTCGCCGTCAGCGGCCGCCTTCAGGTTGGCTGCTGTCGTACCGATGACACCGGCGGGATAGGAAGCGGTTATCTCGACATCGCCCCCTTCGAGGAATTTAAAGAAGCGCTTGGCGTGCTCCTTCTCATTATCAGCCGTATCGGCAAATATGAACGATATCTGTTCATAACCATCTTTTTTCGCCTGGGACGCGAAATACGTATATCTCATCCGCGCCTGCGATTCCCCCGCGAAGCTTGCCAGCAGATTCTTTTCTGTCAGAGTTCCCTTTAAACTTTTCATACACCCTCCTTCTGATTGTTCACTGTCGAATCATTAATCAAGTTAATACACATACCCCGCCCGCGTCAATGGCAGGCCCTGCCTCAAACACACTTTTCGGATACCGGGGCTGCATCCCTTTGCCTGAAACTTGAGGCTTGAAACATGAAACGGGCCCGAGGGGGCCGCTCTCAGCATAAACCGCTTTCAAGGCAGCGGTTTTTATGATAATTTAGTGAAAATGTTCGGAATTGGTCTTCCTGAACTCATAGTGATACTGATCGTGGCCTTGCTTGTGGTGGGACCGAAAAAATTGCCGGACCTGGCGCGGTCCCTGGGGCGTGCATTGCATGAGGTAAGATCGATGACGGAGGATGTCAAGCAATCCTTTGTCGGTGACTTTGACGCTAAGGCCGGTCCGTTCAAAGACGAGGGCAGGGCCGGAGTGGAAAGCGGCGAAGAGCCCGGGGCCGATAAAAAGGATAGTGCTGCGCCAGGGCCCGATACGGCCGGCCATGAACCGGCAGAGAAAGAACGCCCCGGCCCTTACGGGGACCTCAGGGGATAACGGGGCGGCCCTGCTCTGTATGAGACCTGTCGGACTCGAGATGATAAAACAAGCGAAACCGGATGAAAAGCAGCCTTTCGTATCCCACCTGCAAGAGCTGAGGCAGCGGATCGTCGTTTGCCTCGCAACGGTCGGCATCGCATTTCTCGTGACATATTACTTCCGCGAGAGGGTCAACGTCTTCCTTCTGCTGCCGTTCACGAAGGTCATGCCCGCCGGGAGCAGCTTTATCTTCACCGGGGTCACAGAGGCGTTCATAACATACTTCAAGATCTGGATCATCACCGCGGCGGCGTTATCGTCGCCCGTTATTATGTACCAGGTCTGGATGTTCGTATCCCCCGGCCTTTATGAAAAGGAAAAAAGGTATGTATATCCCCTGATCATATGGGGAAGCCTGTTTTTTGCCGGGGGGGTCCTGTTTTGCTACCACGTCGTCATGCCGAACCTGTACAGGTTCTTTGTCGGTTTCGGCTCTGACCTCATAGTCCCGATGCCTGACCTCAAGGAATATGTGAGCCTTACCCTGAAGCTGCTCGTTGTTTTTGGTTGTATTTTTGAGATCCCTCTTGTCGCTTATTTTTTCGCCAGGGCAGGGATAGTCAGGCATCAATTTCTGGCAACAAAGCGCAGATATGCTATTTTGGCTGCGTTTATCATAAGCGCCGTAATAACGCCGCCCGATATCATAAGCCAGATGCTGCTGGCCTTGCCCTTGTGGGGACTGTATGAACTGAGCGTGATCATCGCGCGGTTTTTCGGGAAAAAGGAGCCCATAGATGAAGGAGCTTGATGTTGTCGTACTTGCCGCGGGTAAGGGAGAAAGAATGGTTTCCCGGAAACCGAAGGTCATGCATGAGATACTGGGAAAGCCGTTGATCGGGTATGTTATCGATGCGGCACGAAGCCTGGATCCTTCCCGCGTTATCACGGTGACCGGGTACGGGCGAGAGTCTGTCGACGCCTTCCTCGGGGACAGGGGCGTGATCACCGCATTTCAGGCCGAGCAGAAAGGCACGGCGCATGCCCTGTCATGCGCGCGCGGCGGGCTCGGAGGGAACGATGTCCTCGTTCTGCTGGGCGATGTTCCTCTCGTTGCGAAGGAGATGCTGGACGATTTCATCCAGTTTTGCCGGAAGGCCCGTTCGGTCGTCTTCGTGGTCACCGACCTTGACGACCCGTCAGGCTATGGCAGGGTATTGATGGACGGGGGTACGATAAGGGACATCCGTGAACATTCCGAGGCAAGCGACGAGGAAAAGGCGATACGGACCATAAATACCGGCATCTGCTACATTCCGTTCGAGGACCTCGCCCTGATAGACCTTATCGGTGAAAACAACAGGAAGGGCGAGCGCTATCTCACGGACATCTGCGGGATAGCGGCAAGCAAGGGAAGGCCGGCAAAGGGATATTTTCACCCGCGGTGCGATGAAGTGCTCGGTATTAACACGCTTCAAGGGCTTCTCGAGGCAACGATGATAATGCGGAAAAAGGTCAATGAGGGCCATATGCGAAACGGTGTGACCTTCCTGGGAGACGATATTTATGTGGGCCCGGATGTTACGATCGGAAAGGGCACGGTGATATATCCCGCAAGCCATATCATGGGCAGGTCGGTGATCGGGGAGGATGTTACGATCGGCCCCCATTCGATGATCGTTGACTGCATCATCGAAAAAGATGTAAATATTCAGGGTTTCGTCTCGATGAAGGGGGAAGAGGCACAGCAGGGGACCACGATAGGCCCTTTTGAATATCGCCCAATCCGGTAGGGCGTTGCGATGTTGAAACTTGCAGGAGGAAACACGAGTGTGTGGAATTGTAGGATATCAGGGTAGGGAAGGGGCGTGCGATATTCTCATCGATGCATTGAGGCGTCTCGAATACAGGGGATACGACTCGGCGGGGATCGCCGTATTGCAGGGCGGGTCCGTCAAGATAGCCCGGAAGCAGGGAAAGGTGAGCGACCTGTGGAACATGATCAGCAGTGAGAATTTTGCAGGGTCCATGGGGCTTGCTCATACGCGGTGGGCCACGCACGGCGTTCCTTCCGAGCGAAACGCCCATCCCCACAAGGTGGGAGACGTTACGGTTGTCCATAACGGCATCATCGAGAATTACCTCGAGCTCAAGGAATCTCTGAAGCAGGACGGCAGGACCTTTGTCTCGGACACGGACACCGAGGTCATCCCGCACCTCATTGTCGATTACCTCGACAAGGGCAGCGGTTTTGAGGAAGCTGTCCGTCAGGCCCTGAAAAGGCTGAAGGGGTCTTATGCAATAGGCGTCATGAAAGACGGCTCGGAGACCATGATCGCGGCAAAGAAGGAAAGCCCGCTGCTGGTCGGTGTCGGCGATGGCGAGCTCATGATTGCCAGCGACGCCCCGGCCATTATCAACAGGACGAACCGCTTTATTTTCCTCGAGGACAACGATGTTGTCACGATGACGAACGGGGAATTGAAGATCACCGATTTTGACGGGACCGAAGTGGACCGCGAGGTCAAAACGGTCCAGTGGACCGGTGCGATGGCGGAGAAGGGCGGGTACAGGCACTTCATGCTCAAGGAGATCTTCGAGCAGCCGCGCGCCCTTTCGGAAACGCTGATCGGGCGGATACGGGAAGAGGAGGGAGAGGTTGTTTTTGACGATCTTGACCTGCCGGACGTTTCGAAGATCAGGAAGATATGGATGGTCGCATGCGGCACGTCCTATCATGCCTGCCTTATCGCCAGGCACATGTTCGAGGCGAACCTCAGGGTCCCGGTCGAGACCGATATCGCGTCGGAGTTCCGTTACCGTGACCCGATACTCGACAGGGACGATCTTGTCATCCTGGTTTCGCAATCCGGGGAGACCGCAGACACCATAGCCGCAATGAAAGAGGCCAGGAAGAAGGGCCTTTACACGCTTGCGATCTGCAATGTCCTCGGGAGCACACTGTCACGCGAATCACAGGGTGTTGTTTACACGCACGCCGGTCCGGAGATCGGTGTCGCATCGACAAAGGCCTTCACAACGCAGATCACGGTTTTTTTCATGCTGATGCTCTATCTCGGGAGACTCAAAGGCCTTCTCGACAGCAACGACATCAGGCGGCACCTGGCGGAGCTCAAGAAACTTCCCCGCAACATCACCGCAATCCTTGATTCAAGCGCGGTCATCGAAGAGATCGCCCGGGCGAACATGCACTACAGGCATTTTCTCTTCCTGGGCCGCGGCATTAATTTTCCGACCGTTCTCGAAGGGGCGCTCAAACTGAAAGAGATATCGTATATACATGCCGAGGCATACGCTGCGGGTGAAATGAAGCACGGGCCGATAGCCCTTATCGACGAGAACATGCCGGTCGTCGTCGTGTCACCGAAGGACCAGACCTACAAGAAGACATGCTCCAACATCGAGGAGGTCGTCACGCGCCGGGGAAGGGTCTTTCTTTTTACGGACACGTTCGACCACGATATGGCATCGAAGTCAGACGCCGTGTTCGTGATCCCCGAAACGATCTACGAGCTCCAGCCTATCCTTTCGATAGTGCCCCTTCAGCTCATGGCGTACTACATGGCAAATCACCTCGGGACGGATGTGGACCAGCCGAGGAACCTGGCGAAGAGCGTAACGGTGGAATAAAAAGACGTTCTGCGTTCTGCGTTCTGCGTTAAAAAGATCAAAGACACTGGATCCCCGCTTTCGCGGGAATGACGGCGGGGAGGGGGGCTGACTGTCCTGCATGATCGGAACCAATACATTCATTGCTTTAACGTAGAACGCGGAACGTAGAACGTTCAAACACGCAAGCTGTCAAAGGCGGTCCGGGTAAGGGCGGAACGAGGGGTTCAGGGAGTCGCAGTGCCGGAGCGGAGGATCTCGAAGAGGACATCCACCATCTTAGGATCGTAGTAACCCTTTTCGGTGTTTTTCTTGATCTCGTTTAATGCCAGGCGGGAGTCCCATGCCGCGCGGTAGGGCCTCCAGGAGGTCATGGCGCTGAAGTCCTCCGCAAGGCCGGTTATGCGTGCACCTATCGGGATCTCTTCACCTTTCAGCCCGTCGGGGTACCCGGCGCCGTTCCAGAGCTCGTGGTGGTGCTTGACTATTTCCAGGAGCCTCTCGTCGGTGTACCCGAGCCTCTTCAATGACGCAACGCTTTCGATCACATACTTCTCGACAAATTTTATCTCGTTGTCGGTCAGGCTCGCCTGGCGGTTAAGGATGTGATGCGGCACGGCCTCTTTCCCGATATCCTGCAAATAGCCGGCCTGCAGTATGAGCAGTTTCTGGTCTTCGCTGAGGTTGAGCCTGTCGGCGATGACATAGGAAAGCATACCGACGAGATGCCCGCGGCCGATGGAACCGTCGAGGGATTCAACGGCGAGGACAAGGTCGGACGGCAGCTTTATGGACGCTTCTATGGAACGGTATTTTGCGGATATGGCCGGGGGAATGACCGCAGGGTCGTCCCAGCGGTTCTTTAACCCCCTTACCTCAAAGACCGCGATCTTGTGAAGCTTCCCTTTGAGCTGAAATTTTTCGAATTCGTCCCTTTTCAGGTTTGCGTCCGCATAGGCGAGACGTATCTCCGTGGAATCGGGATCGAGGGTGAGCGCACGCTCAAAGCATGCTATTGCGGCGGTAGCATCATGAAGCCCGAAATGTTTCTTCCCCATCTCGTAAAGAAGGTCAGCACTTTCGCCATTTTCTGCGGCCGCTGATTCGAGCTCAGCGAGTTCTTCCAGCAGCATCTTGTCGGATTGCCGGCTGTACCCCATATTACGCAGCTTGACCACGTGAGCGAAAGGATCGACAAGTTTGCAGGTGAACTCGTCGATATAGACCTTCTCCGGCTCGCATATCTCCTCGAGGCGCTTGGCGACGTTTACCCTGTCACCGATAGCGCTGTATGCCTGACGGTGGACACCCATCATACCGACGATCGTATGTCCCGTTGCGATTCCGATGCGGAGTTTCCAGGGCAGGCCGATCTCTTTCATTTTTTGCTGCATCTTTATGGCCGCGATAACGGCCATGAGGGCATGCTGCGCATAATCGATGGGCGCCCCGAACTCGACCATGACGCCATCGCCCATGTACTTATCTATGTGGCCGCGGTAAAGCTCAACGACGGGCTCAAGATGCCCGATGAACCTGTTGAGCTCATCGAGGACTATATCGGGAGGGTTCTGGTCGGAATACGACGTAAAGTCCGTAAGGTCGCAGAACATGATGCTGATCTCGCGTTTCTCTATCCTGAGCTTCCCTTCGGTGGCAAGCTTGGCAACGACCGGGTCCATGGTCGTGTAGAGGGTCTTTTCGACCTTTTCCTTCATTTCCTCCGTAACACGGCTGCGTTTTAATTCCTCGTAGAGACGGCGCGTTTCTTCAAAACCCTTTGCCAGCTTTTCCTGCATCGAACCGATACCGACGCTCGTTATGACAAGGGAAGCACCCCATATGATTATCATGACGAGCGTGCTGACCGTTGTCCCTCCCAGGGTAAACCATTCGGGCCTCATAACAGCGGTGACGATAACAACGACAATTACGTTGAGGCAGGCGTACAGAGCTTTACGCTTCCCCAGAATATAGGCCGCCAGAAGCACCGGCAGGTAAAACAGGTTGAGAAAGGCAAACCGGAAAGGCAGGAGAAAGAAGATAGCGCATACGAGGACGGCGATAAGAAGGACGAATGTGAGTTCCAGGTTGCGAATGACAAACGCGCGTACCCGCAGCGCAAACGTCAGGCCTGTGCCCGTGGGACCGTTGAGATCAGGGATGTCGGGAAAGATCTTTTGTGAACCGCTGTCCCGGTTCGTATCATTACTCATGAGCTAGCGTCCGTCACCGTTGCTGTTTAATATGATTATCGCCACCACGCGATTTCCCTTTATTATCACGGCACCCTGTCTTTGTCAATTATGTTATGAGAATAAGAGCCATATTATATGAACCTTCATCAAATTTCGTTGCAATTCGCTCCCAGCTATGGAATAGTGTAGATCGTTCGACCATGGACCTCTTAAGCAATCTTCCCGGACTCATCGGAATTCTTTTCAAAAATCCCGTTATCTTTATCCTGGTCTTCCCCATCCTCATATTCTCCCTGGTTATCCATGAGGTGGCCCACGGGTGGGTGGCCTACATGATGGGCGACATTACGGCGAAATGGCTGGGCAGGCTGACCTTGAACCCCCTCAAGCATCTTGACCTCTTCGGCACCATCGCACTTCTCTTTTTCGGGTTCGGCTGGGCGCGGCCCGTTCCTGTCAACTACCTTAATTTCCGGGACCTGAGGAAGGGCATCTTCTTCGTGTCCATTGCGGGCGTCGCTGCAAATTTCCTGTTCGCATTCCTCGCGCTTTTCGTGAGCAGACTGACGATATCATACGACGCGGGGCTCCTGCACCAGGCGCTCGGGATCATCGCCTACATCAACATACTGCTGGCAGCATTCAATATTATCCCCATACCGCCTCTTGACGGCTCGAAAGTCCTTATGTCCTTTTTGCCCAACGACCTGAGGTATTCGATGGAGCGCATCGAGCCTTACGGTATGTTCATTATCCTGGGGCTCCTCTACATCGGTCTCCTGAACCCCGTGATCCGCTTTTTTCAATCCGTCATCATCACCCTGATAAAAATATTTCTTCCGTAAATACCCGCGCTTTGGCGGCTCAAGCCTTGTTCGCTGCCCCTTGACCTGTGATAGCCCTTGACTTTGAACCCTTTATCCTATATTTTATTCCATCGATAGCGGGGTGGAGCAGTTTGGTAGCTCGTCGGGCTCATAACCCGAAGGTCACTGGTTC